>NZ_DKHR01000051.1:0-98408 GCF_002453835.1 Psychrobacter sp. UBA6739 | reverse complement strand
CAGATTGGTGGCATTAATAAACTCATCTTTAGCAAACATCTCAAATGAGATTGCCAGCATTTGATTCCAAACAAAACGTGCAGAGCCGACAAGATTATTTAAAATAACCTCTTGCTCCGTATTAGGCTCAAGCCTAAATTTATACGCTTTGTTGATTTTCATAAATGCTCGTGGTGAGTTATAAGTATTACAATAATTAATTATTATACTGGATTCAGGCGCATATTATGTAATTTAAACATTGAAAATGATGCGAAATTCACCGCCACCCTAATGTCGGATGGCGTCCTCTTTCGCGGGTTTGATAGATAACAAAAAAACCTTTAAGAAAAATGCATTTTCTTAAAGGTTTATCGTGTCAATGCTCACTCACAAGCGAGCATAGAATGATGTCTGCTAAGTGAAGTCCTCTTAAGTAAAGTCTTTATAAATACCGTCTTCTTAAGATATCAGTAACGCGCGTCTTTAGGTTTTTTACCATTTGGCCAATCATTGACCTTACCAGCAAAGTCAGGGCGCGGCTGATGAGTAAAGAAGTGCGCCACATCGACGGCATCTTGATCGCTCAGCACATTTCCGTGACCCCATAAGCCTTTGGTCTGAATACCCATGGGCATGTTGTATTTTACAAAGGCTGCCGCCTTGTAAGTACGTGCCATACCAGCACCGATATTAAAGGATTCATCGCCCCACAGTGGCGGGAACACGATATCGCCGCGACTGTCTTTGATGCCTTCGCCATTATCACCATGACAAGTTGCACATTGAGCTTTATAAATTTGTTCGCCGCGGACAGGGTCTGGGGTTAATGATTCATCCACTTTACCCGTATTTTGGATATCGACTTTTTGCTCTTTTGGGGTGTTTTGCGATAGCCACTTCATATAAGCCAACATTGCCAGCATTTCAGGGGATTCAGGTTTCAACGGTTTGCCATTCATTGAGCGCTGGAAGCAGCCATTAATACGTTTGGTTAAATCAACTTCCTTACCAGATCGTGGCATCACGCGCGGATAGAAGTTATAACTATTGATGTACGGATCACCCAGTGGAATTTTACCTTGTGAAATATGGCAGCTGTTACAGTTCATTTGCGCGCCCACATGCTCTGGCAGTAAGCGCTTAGTTTCGTTTAATAAGCGTTTACCATAAAATATCTCATCAGCATTTGGTTCATCCAAGATAGCCGTATCTTGCGGCAGCACATAAGTGCCGATATCTTCGTTGGCATCATCAGTGGTGACTAAGCCGTACTCAGGTGCATTCTGCTCGATAGGCTCGGGCTGCGAGCAACCACTACTGATAGCGGCGATACTAAGCGCTGAAGCAGTAAGGATAGCGGTGGTTAAGTTGCCTATGGTCATTTTTTGAGAGATAACGCGAGCAATAGTAGGCAAGTTGAGTGGAGATTTTTTCATTATTTTGCTCCTTTTGTTTGCGCGTCAATACTTAAGTCTGGAGCAATATCCGTACTGGTTTTTGGTTTTTTGGCGAGGAAAGCCCGCATTTTTACCACGTCATTGACATCGATTTCAGGCGCTTGGTTGGTCCAGCTATTGCGGACATAATTGACCACTTCTGCCACATCTGCATCGCTAAGATTGCTGAATTCAGGCATAGTAAATGCCATACGGTCATGTGGAGTTTCAGGCATACGACCACCGCTCAAGGTAATCTGTAAGACCGAATCGGCATTGTTAGAATAAACCGCACTATTGCCATCAAGCGCTGGGAAAATACGCGCGACTCCTTTACCATCGACACGGTGACAAATTTGGCAATATTCGGCGTACAAAATCGAACCGCGCGAATCATAGTCACCATCTAGTAATTTTTGCGTAGTGATGTCTTTTTTCGCAGGCAGTGTGGCTTCTTTGTTTGGTGCTGGCGTTAATGTTTTTAGATAAGATGACATGGCGTTGATGTCGTAGTCGGTCATATACTGGGTGCTATGCTCAACCACTTCGGCCATGGCACCAAAGGCAGCAGTGGTATCAGTACGACCAGTTTTGAAGAAGTCATTTAATTCTGCAACCGTCCAAGTGCCAAGTCCGCGATGCTCACCGCGGATACTTTTGGCGCGCCAACCATCGATGATGGCACCGCTCAAATACTTGTTAGAATCTGCATTACTTAGAGCGATTTCTTGAAAGCCAATACCGCGCCCAGTATGACAAGAGCCGCAGTGCCCAGGACCTTCGACTAAGTATTGACCACGAGTCAATAGTGCGTCGTCTGTCTCAGGGACAAAGTCACGCTTGCGATCAAATAAGACCTGCCAGTATGCCAAGGGCCAGCGCCAGTTTGCTATCGGAGGTAGCTCGCTTTTTAGATTGGCTTGCTTGACGGCTGTGACATCGGACATAAAGAAGGCGTACATCGCGGCTAAGTCTTCTTCTGGCATGAGCTGGTAAGAGGGATACGGCATAGCAGGATATAAGGCTTTATTATCACTGCGTACCCCATGCTTAACGGCATTTTTAAAGTCGGCGAAACTGTAGTTGCCGATGCCAGTTTCTTGATCGGGTGTGATATTGGTCGAGTAAATTGCCCCAAGTGGCGTTAGCATAGGCAGACCGCCTGCATAAGTCTCGCCATCGAGCGTGGTATGACACGCAATACAGTCAGCAGTGCGAGCGATATATTCGCCCTGCTTGATGAGAGCAGGATCAGTGATATTGACCTCGATATCGTTACTGCTGGTGCGCATATTTGGCAGTAATTTCCCAATAATAAAGGCAACCACCAGCCCGATGATGGCTGCTATTATTATAATCAGTGGCCATTTTTTCATAAGCCCGCCCTCCATAAGATATTTTTACCAAGCTTATAATTCATCACCCATATTTCATGAGGTGTATTAATCATTCTTATTGAAATCAAAATTGAAATCGAATATTTGTGACTTAAGCTCAGCGAATTAAAAGTTACACGACTGTCATCTAGTATAGGGTAGCGGGTAATATTGTGATATTGTGGAAAACCACATTATGATTAAGGTTTTTAATTATAATGTACGTTTGGTAGGTCAAATATAAGGCTAGGTGTATGCATAAAAAGTCTAAAATTTGGACTATCTTAAAGGCTTGTTTTATTACCGTGGTAGCATGGGCTGCTTGGTTGCCGCTATCTAATGCCACCGCCCAGACTTACTATTTGGGTGTGCTGGCACCGCAAGGCGAGACAGCCGCACAAAATCGCTGGCAGCCGTGGCTTGACGAGCTTAATGATCAGTTATCAGATGACACCGTGATATTGGTACCTTTGGCGCTGGAAAATTGGCAACAGCAAATAGAAGCACAGCAGTTTGCGCTAGTGCTTGGCCCGCAAGTGCAGTTTATAAAAATGAATACTATCAGATGGCGCTGGCTGGCTACCTTACAAACAGAGACGGCTCAATTAAATAGCAATGCGCAAAACGCTCGTGATAAAAGTTCTCGTGATAAAATTTTTAGCAATCAAGGATTTGATGCTGAGGGTATTAATGGGCAACAATCGCAAAATCAGCTATCGACGACAGTCACCCTCGCCAATGAATTTAATAAGCTAAATGAATATACGCCATTAAAACAGCCGAGTGCGATGGAAGAGGTCGCCAGTGCTTTATGGGTCGCTGCCGACAGTGATATTTATCGTTTGCAGGATTTGGAGCAACGTCATATTGCTGCCGTCGACACTGACGCATTTGGCGGTTATTTATTGGGCGCACATTTATTACAGAAAAATGGCATTACGCCAAATCACTATCAAACACAGTTTGTCGGTTATCCGATAGAGCGCACTTTGCATGCCTTGGCTAGTGGCAAAGTAGACGCTGCCATTACGCCGCTTTGTTTGATGGAGGATATGGCAAGGCGCGGTCAAATCAATGACAAGCAATACCGTCTCATTCATCCAGTCGCCACTGTATCCAGCTGCCACTCTTCAACGAAAATATATCCAAATTGGACACTGGCAGCGACCGAGCAAGCGCCAGATGCTTTGGTGCGCCAGATCAATCAACATCTATTTGGCAAGCGTCAATTAGAGCAGCGCTGGTTACCAGCAGAATCAAGTAGCGATGCTGAGCGCATCCTTTATGAGATGAATCGCCATCCCGCCCAAAAGCAGCTGAGCGCGCATATGATCGACTGGATAAAGGCGCATCGATTATGGATGGCTGTGATTATTTTGGTTGTCCTGATATCGACAGTAAATTATGCTTGGATGAGCTGGCTGGCATGGCGGCGGCAAAAAAAGATAGTGCGGCAAAATAGACTAATCCGTGATTATGATCAGCAGTTACACCAATCAGAGCGCTTTGCGGTCATCGGTGAGATGAGCGGTGCTATCGCTCATGAAATCAATCAGCCGCTGGCAACCATTCAAAATTATGCGCAAGGATTATTGATACGCAGTCAACATGCAAGGTTGTCTAAAAATGCTATCGACATAACGCCACTTGACAATGCGGCAACAGAGAATGCTCTACAGCAGATTGTCAATGAAACAGAACGCGTCGCTGCTGTGGTGACTAATATCCGCCGCTGGGCTGGACGGTCGCAAGCGAATGAAACTCGTGTCGATATCGCAGCTATCTATCAACAGTGCATCTTATTATTGGGTGAGCAAGCAGTAGGTGTCAATTTTTGGCTGGCAAGTGATTATCAGCATTTAACCTTGCCAAATTTATTATTAGATCAGTTACTGATAAATAGCATGACCAATGCTGCACAGCAAGGGGCGACCAATATCATGCTACGCTGTCAGGCAGAGAGGTATAATAATAAGCAATGGTTGGTATTGCATCTAAGCGATGACGCTGGCGGCTTTGATCAAACTCAGCTGAATAGGCAGCACCTACCAGAGAGCCTACCCAGTCAATATGCTACCCAGTCTACGAAAACAGACGGTCTAGGATTAGGACTGATGATATGTCAGCGCTTATGCAAGTCGCTGGGCGGTATGATGCAGCTAAACAATATTGATGTCGAGCATGAAATTGAGCAAGTTTACCAAGTAATGAGCAGCGAGCAGCACCGCTTTAAACGTAGCTTAAACGGTAAAATCCAACTGCTACAAACCAATGCTAACTATCAGCTGTCAAACACGGTGGGCGCACAAATATCTTTTTATCTGTCATTATCTTTAGCGAATAATGACGAAAAACTCTAATGAATATCAATAATGTATTTAGCCATAAGGTCACATATGACGTCTAATCAACTCTCAAATGAGCCTACGTGCTGGCAAGATGAAAGCAGTCATCTGTCTGACGATTTATCAGGCATTACGCCAGAATCGCTTATCATTCATATCATTGACGACGAAGAAAGTGTGCGCATGTCCTGTGATTTTTTGATTAGCAGCTTAGGGCTATCGACCCAAGTGTGGGCAAGTGCTCTGATATTTTTACAGCAAGTCAATATCTATCGTCCAGCAGTGATTGTGAGTGATTTGATGATGCCAGAGATGAGTGGTCAAGCGCTACAAGTGCACCTTAGTCAACAGGACAGCCCTATGGCATTGATAGCGCTAACGGGAAATGGCGAGATTGCTGATGCTGTCAATATGCTGAAGCAAGGTGCGGCTGACTATCTGGAAAAACCGATTAATAGCCGCCGGCTACAAGAAGCGCTTGCGCGTGCGCAAGACCTCACTCTAAAACGCGCCACGCTTTATGATATTAAAAATCTTTATGCGCAGCTGACCGATAAAGAAAAGCAGGTCGCCAATGAGTTACTGCAAGGCAATCTGAATAAAAATATCGCCAACCATTTAGATATATCGGTCCGCACGGTAGAGGTGCATCGCTCACAAGTGATGAAAAAAATGCAGTCACAACATGTCAGTGAGTTGATTCAAAAGTTAGTATTGCTTGATGCTTAAAAATTAAGACAGTCGTATCAATTAAAGCAGTCATAAAAAAACGCCTGATATTAAACAGACGTTCTATTTTTTCAAGAGTTGAAGAATTTTGCTAAGTTATTTAACTCAATATCAAGCTATCATCTTCGACTTTTTCGCCGCGAGTTTGTTCAAACATATCAAGTAAGTCATGTACAGTCATGCCTTGACGTTTATCGCCAGCCACATCTAATACCACTTGTCCTTGATGTAACATCACTGTTCTGGTGCCATGGGCCAATGCCTGCTGCATCGAGTGGGTAACCATCATCGTTGTAAGCTGATTGTCCGTTACAATTTTATCAGTCAATTCTAAAACGAAAGCAGCAGTCTTAGGGTCGAGGGCAGCAGTGTGCTCATCAAGCAATAAAATTTTGGAAGGTTGCAGTGAAGCCATCAATAGGCTAACAGCTTGACGTTGACCACCGGATAACAGACCCATACGATCGGTCAAACGATTTTCTAGCCCCAATTTTAATACTGATAATTTTTCGCGAAATAAATCACGGTTATTTTGGTTGAGTGCAAAGCTCAAACCACGTTTGCCGCCGCGCTTATAAGCCAGCGCCATATTTTCTTCGATGGTCAATGCCTCACAAGTCCCCGCCATCGGGTCTTGAAACACACGAGCCACCCAATGGGCGCGTTGGTGCGCAGTCTTTTTGGTGACATCGATACCATTTAATAAGATTGAACCACTATCGACGCGCGTGGTACCACTGACTGCATTTAAAAAGGTTGATTTACCCGCGCCATTGGTACCGATGACGGTGACAAATTCACCATCAGCGATGTTGAGATTGATACCGCGTAGGGCAGGGTTTTCAATGGGCGTTCCAGGATTAAAGGTCAACCGCAAATCTGTAGCTTGCATCATAATAATTATTCCTTATGGTTGCACATTGACATTAAGCCCGAACTTTACGACTTAAAAATTTATTTTTAGCTTTTGGCAATACCAAGGCAAATACGACGAGTAGCGCTGTAATCAAGTTTAAATCTTGCGGGCCAAAACCAATACTACGTAGCGTATCGCTCGATAGCGCCACCTGAATAAATAGCTTGTACAGCACCGCACCGACAACCACGGCAAAGGTAATCAGCCAAATACGCTTGGCAGGAATGATGGTTTCACCGATGATGACCGCTGCCAGACCAATGACAATGGTACCAATACCGATCGAGATATCTGCGCCACCTTGAGTCTGCACAAACAATGCACCTGCTAGAGCAATCAAACCGTTAGAAATCGCCATACCAATGATGGTCATCCATGAGGTATTAATGCCTTGCGCCTGTGCCATTCTGAGGTTGGAACCCGTCGCCCGCATCGAAAGACCCGTTTCGGTACTATAGAACCAGTTTAAAAATAACATGGCAGCTATCACCACGACACCAATAATTAGACAGCGCATCCAATAACCGTTGCCATCCGTGACCAAGGTGCTAAAGACCGTGGTTTCACCCAATAATGGCAAGTTCGGCGCACCCATAATCCGTAAATTGATAGAATATAGTGCGACCATCACCAAGATACTGGCAAGTAGTTGCAGGATGCCAAGTTTGACGTGTAGCCATGCCGTAACAATACCAGCGACGGAACCTGCCAACATACCAAAAGCACAGGCAAGCCATGGGTTGACACCAGCGATGATAGAAATACCAGCGACAGCGCCACCTAGTGGAAAACTACCGTCAGCGGTCAAGTCGGGGAAGTCGAGGGTGCGAAATGAGATCAGCACACCAAGTGCTACTAGGCCATAAATCAGACCGCTTTCAAGTGCACCAAAAAAAGCAATTAAAGACATAAGAGATCAGTAAGTCATAACCAAGCGTTTAGCCACTAACGTTCCAATATCGATTCATAGAATGAGTGCGTGAGATAGATCAGCGCTGTCTCATCTATACGTCAATTTTAGCTAAACGACTAAGCGGTGAATTTAACAGATTAAACAATCTGCGGTTAGGGTAAACCAAAACATGTCACGATCAACAGCTATCATAAGCTACCTAGGTTCAAAGCTTTGATTAAAAAAAAGGCAAATTTAGAAATGACGCAAATACTTTATATTTAATCAATGTAGTTTAAATAAGAAGCCCAGCCTACTGATTCATAGCTGGGTTTCTGATGTTAAACATTTAGCCTCATCGCATAACGGTAGATGACGGCTGACACCAAATCCATCAAACTCGGTATCTACCTTATGATAGCTGTAACGAGCTAGCTATAAAAGTGCGTTATTCTACCACTTCTTTTGCTTTATCGATAACCGCTTGTGACAAAGTAATGCCTTCTTCTTTGGCATGCTTTGGACTAACGTATAGATCCAACATTTGCGGGGTGTAGACAGGAATAGCACCTGCTTTTTCACCATTTAAAATACGTACCACGATTTTGCCTGTTTCGCGACCAAGCTCGTAGTAATTCACGCCCAATGCAGCAACGGCACCACGCTCAACTGAGCTAGTGTCAGACGCAATCAGTGGGATTTTGCTCTCTTTAGCGACTTGATATAGTGATTCGTAAGCCGATACGACGTTATTATCGGTTGAGGTGTAGATCATATCGACCTTACCTTCGAGGCTGCGTGCTGCCATCGCAATATCAGTACTACGCTGGGCAGGCGCTTCGAGTACATTGATACCTAGTGGTGTCAGTTTTTCTTTTAAGTTTTTCAAGATAATCGTTGAGTTGACTTCGCCTGGGCTATAAACATAGCCGACATTTTTCAGACTAGGAATGATTTGACGCATCAGCTCAATTTGTGGCTCATAAGGCAGGGCATCAGAGCCGCCAGTGACATTGGTGCCAGAGCCATCTAGTTTTGTCACTAGTTTGGCGGCAACTGGGTCAGTGACTGCTGAGAATACTAAAGGAATACTGCTAGTAGCAGCAGCTACTGACTGCGCTGATGGAGTACCAATCGCAACGATAACGTCTGAATTGTCTGCGACGAATTGCTTAGCAATCTGTCCAGCAGTGGCAGTGTTCCCCTGTGCACTTTGAAAATTAACCGTTAAATTTTCACCATCCTTAAAGCCTGCTTCATTAAGCTCGTCGATAACGCCCTTACGGACGTCATCAAGCGCCGGATGTTCGACGATAGCCGTAATTGCGACGGTCTTCATCGCTGTGGCTGTATCGCCAGTCGCAGCTGTATCAGTAGTGCTGGTATCTTGTGCTGATTGATTACAGCCAGTTAAGATGGCAGTACAAACGCCACCTAATAATAATGCTTTACTAAAGTTAAAATGACCAAAACGATTTTGATACAACATGGGTCTCACTCCTGAAAATAATAATGTGTCCGTACATTATTTAATTTATAGATAAAAGGTATAGATGGATAAAGGGTAAAGCACGCCATCGATATAGAAGGCTAAATGTTATTTGTCAGTGCTACTTGTCAGAATTATTTATCTGTACTATTTATCCGAACTCTGCGCTTGTTTGTCGACATTAATGGCATTTTTTAGCAGCTCATCAGTCAGACTGACGCCTTGCTCAGCCGCATGTTTCGGGCTTGCATATAAGGTTAAAGTATTCATCACTTCAGGCTTAACGCTGCTAACTGCTTCGCCATTTAACACACGATACACCATTTTGCCTGTGGTACGACCGAAATCATAATCATTGACACCAAGCGCCGCAGTCGCACCACGTCGCACACTAAACTCGTCCGAGGCAATGACAGGAATATCAAGCTCATTGGCAGCACCTGCCATCGCTTCAAAGGCGGATACCACATTGTTATCTAGTGAGGTATAAATCACATCAACACGACCAGCAAGGCTACGAGTCGCCATGGCCACATCCGTCGGGCGATTGGCGGTGACGTCTAATATCTTAAGCCCACGCGCAGGCGCAGCTTTTTTAAGTTGATTGAGTACCACCACCGAATTGACTTCACCTGGACTATAAACATAGCCAATGGTTTTTGCATTGGGCGCAATTTTTTGAATATTGTCTAGTTGCGGCTCGATAGGTAGCTCACTAGACAGTCCTGTCACATTAGATTGGATGGGCGTATTGTTCTCATTAATGAGCTTTGCTGCGACAGGGTCTGAAATAGCCGTATAAATAACCGGAACCGTCTTAGTTGACGCAACGATAGACTGAGCTGATGGCGTCGAGATTGCCACGATGGCATCTGGATTGTCTCCTGCAAACTGCTTAGCAATCTGACCTGCTGTCGCTGTATTGCCTTGAGCACTTTGAAAATTAATGGTTAGATTTTGGCCTTCAACATAGCCATTATCTGCCAACTCATCAATAATGCCGCGGCGCATCGCATCTAACGAAGGATGTTCGACGATTTGAGTGATGGCTAATGTCTTGGCAGGCTTGTCAGAATCTGCGGCGGCACTGGTATCTGTCGTTGCAGCAGTGTCGGTCGTGTTTGAGCAGCCAATTAATCCAAGCGCGGCGCTCATAGCAGCACCGAATAGGCTGAAGCGTAAAGTAGTAGCAAAGGTCATTTTATTGGGGCTCATAGGTTAGAGAGTGCAGGTTACCCGAGTCAATGTTATGTGCATGCTGAGATAACGGGCTAACATCAAAGTAATCAATCCATTGATCATTACGTCCATATTATGACAGTAATGTAACTTATGGCAATAAGAAATTAAAACGCGTTTGTCATTACCTCTATAAAGAACGTGCTGAATCAATATTCATCGATATTATTCTCTATATAAGCACTGATTTTTGCGATTGACCAGCGATAGTTTTTGGACAATAAAAAAGATGCCCAGCTGGACATCTTTTTTGTTTGTTGAGTAAGCCTAACTATTAAGCAAGCACATCGCCAATCACGCAGTTGTCAGGTAAAGTAACCACTGTCAGCTGAGTTTTTGGATTGCCAGTTGATAGCACCATACCTTCTGAGACACCAAACTTCATCTTACGCGGGGCAAGATTGGTCACGCAAATGACCTTTTTATCTAGCAATTGCTCAGGCTCATAGAACTTACGGATGCCGCTAAACACATTGCGCGGTTTGTCTTCGCCAACGTCCAAGGTAAATTGTAAAAGCTTATCTGCGCCTTCGACATGATTGCAGGCTAGAACGTGAGCGACTTTCATCTCAACTTTGGCAAAGTCTTCGATGCCGATATAGTCAGTTTGCTCAGTATTTGTCTCAGCATCTATATCAGTAGCAGCTTCTTTTGCTGGCTTATTATCTTTTTTAGCAACGGCTTTGCTAGCCACAGGAGCAGCAGCTTGAGCCAAAGATTCTTTTGAGGCCTCAACCATCGCGGCAACGTCTTTTTCTTCTATACGCTGCATCAAAGGCTTGAACTTATTGATCTTGTGCCCCAGTAGCCACTCATTACGGCTGGCAAAGCTTAAGTCGTCAATGTTCAAAAACGCTTTGGCATTGGCGGTTAGCTCAGGCAATACTGGCGCAAGGTAGACCATCAATTGACGGAAGATATTAATCGCGACCGAGCAAACATCTTGAACTTCTTGCTCTGCGCCTTCAACCTTAGCAAGCGCCCATGGTTTTTTCTCATCGATATATTCATTGGCTTTATCAGCACATTGCATAATCAAACGCATGGCGCGAGAAAACTCACGGTTCTCGTAAGCGGCAGCAATCTCATCGCCCGTTTTGGTAATGTCTTCTAATAAACTTGGCTCAGCGCAGACCTCTGTGAGCATGCCATCGTACTTTTTGACCAAGAATCCAGCGCTGCGACTGGCGATATTGACCACTTTACCAACTAGATCAGAGTTAACCTTTTGCATAAAGTCTTCTAAATCAAGGTTGATATCCTCGACTTTATCAGACAGTTTACTAGCAAAATAATAGCGCAAGTATTCAGGATGTAAGTGATCAGCATACGTTTCGGCTTTAATAAAAGTACCGCGTGACTTACTCATTTTTTCGCCATTGACCATCAAGAAGCCATGAGCAAAAACACCCGTTGGTGTACGGAACTCACTACCAGCAAGCATAGCAGGCCAAAATAGCGCATGGAAATAAACGATGTCTTTACCGATGAAGTGATACACCTCGGTTTTATGCTCGTTTTCTTGCATCCAATAACGGTCGAAATCAAGCGCCTCGTCTGTACCTGCGCGCTTATCGCAGAGGTTTTTGAAGCTCGCCATGTAACCGACTGGTGCATCTAGCCAAACATAAAAATATTTGTCTGGCTCATCGCTTGGGGTATCTGGAATCTGAAAACCAAAGTAGGGCGCATCACGAGATATATCCCACGTTGCCAGACCTGCTTCAAACCATTCTTGTAGTTTATTGGCGACCGATGTTTGCAAGCGATTGTCACTACGCGTCCAATCTTTCAAGAATTGCTCAAATTCAGGCAAATTAAAGAAGTAATGCTTAGAGGTTTTCAGAATAGGCGTGGCATCTGATAATGTTGAATGCGGGTCTTTAAGATCCGTTGCATCATAGGTGGTACCGCAGACTTCACAGTTATCGCCATATTGGTCGGGCGCTGTGCACTCAGGGCAAGTACCTTTGACAAAACGATCGGCCAAAAACAACTGTTTTTCAGGGTCAAATAGTTGTTCGACATCTTTGGTACTGATATGCCCAGCATCATTCAAGCGACGATAAATCAGCTCAGAAAAATGCTTGTTTTCTTCTGAGTGGGTGGAGTGATAATTGTCAAAGTTAATCAAAAATTTAGCAAAATCTGCTTCATGCGAGGCTTTCACTGCGGCAATTTGTTCCTCTGGCGTGACGCCATTTTCTTCAGCTTTTAACATGATACCAGTGCCATGAGCATCATCGGCACAGACATAGGTGACTTGATGACCTTGTGCTTTCATCGCACGTACCCAAACGTCGGTCTGTACATGTTCTAAAAGATGGCCTAAATGAAGATCGCCATTGGCATAAGGAAGAGCACTGGTTACTAGAATCTCACGCACAAAATCACCTATATTTTTATATAAACGGGTTGGTTATCAAACGTCTTCAGCGGTTTTGAGCTATTAGACGCGATACTATTAATATCAAACTATCAATACTAAAACGTATTAAGCAAATAAAAATTTAAAAAAGTGTGCCTATGATACCGTAATTCAGCCAAATTTGTGACATTACCTGAGTAATTAATATAGTCGCTAATAAAGCGATTAACTCTATACGGTATATAGAGTGTCAATCAATTATGAGAGATAAATAGTCGGTTGTATTTAGAGGTAGTAATGAGAAAGCATGCATAAAAAACCCACCAAGCAATCGCTCAGTGGGCTCTTCGGTATCAAGCAATAATCGTTACATTTAATTATCTTTAAGGTTTAGTAAATGCCTCATTCCAGAACATTAGAACGAGCCAAATATCGTCCCTAAAATGATAACGGCGACCACAGCAATAAGTGGAATCACCATTGTCACCATGGCGACGTTCAGATAAGACTGCTTATGGGTCAAACCACAAATCGCAAGTAAGGTGATGACCGCACCACTATGCGGTAGCGTATCCAAACCACCCGCTGCCATCACAGCAACACGGTGCATGAGCTCTGGGTCAATACCCGCTGCGACCGCCATTCTTAAATAGTCTTCACCCAACGTCGAGAGGGCAATACTTAAACCGCCAGATGACGAACCAGTAATACCAGCCAGCGTGGTCATCGCCACCGCTTCTGAGATTAAAGGATTGTCAGGCGTTAGATTTAAGATACTATCACGAATGATGAGGAAGCCTGCTAGCGAGGCGATAACCGCGCCGTAACCGACTTCTGAAGCGGTATTAAAAATCGGCAACATCGAATCATAAGTACCACGGTTGATGGTTTTTTGCAGATTATTCCAATGACCGATACGTAACAAAATTAACACCGCACAAGCCACGACTAACGAGATGATAATTGACCATAAACCCAGTGAGCCTGCGATATTTAGATCAGGAAACTGAGCTTGTAAGCCGCTAAAATCCACTGATGGAAAGACAGCGTAAGTTAATAGAGCATTTAAGCCAATGACCAATACCAGTGGAATCATAGCAATAGTAAATGAGGTGTGATGCGTATTTAATACCTCAGTTTCTTTTTTGGCTGCGCCAACGCCGCCCACATCCTCTTCGTCATGCTGACCATAGCCTTCGCCTGCTGCATTGGCTTTTCTGGCGCGTGATTGTAGCCATAACCAACCGCAAATAAACATGATGGTACCGCCGATAATACCCAAGATAGGCGCGGCAAAAACGTTGGTATTATAGTAAGGAATCGGAATGGCGTTTTGAATGGCAGGTGTACCTGGCAATGCCGTCATCGTAAAGGTAAATGAGCCTAAGGCAATCGCTGCCGGAATCAAGCGCTTAGGAATATCAGCGGCTTTAAACAAGTCTTTGGCGATGGGGTAAATAGCAAATGCCACGACAAATAACGAGACGCCACCATAGGTTAAAATGGCACAAACTAAGATAACCGCTAAGATGGCTTTGCTGGCACCAAGCTTTTCGACCACGGTTTTGGCAATCGCGGTCGCCGCACCAGAGTCTGCCATCAAACGCCCAAATAATGCACCCAGCAAGAATATAGGGAAAAACTTAAGTAAAAATCCACTCAATGCGCCCATAAAGACATCGGTATAGGCAGGAATTGTGCTTAAAAAATCACCTGATAATAGTACGGCTAATGTCGCCATAATCGGTGCTAATATCAGCACGGAATAACCACGATAAGCAAAAAACATCAGTAATAATAAAGTAATGACAATAGCAAAGCTACTAAACATGATCGCCCTCCTTGGCAAAGTTCAGTCAGCGAGTATGCAGAGCATAGTGATATTGGTCAATAAAATTACTTAAAATAGCCAATATTTGATATTTTATTAAACATAAATCCTGTCTTAATAAGATATTGACCCATCATATATATCGCTACTGCGCTGGCTTGTATATTCCTATGGTTATTCTCTTCTCGCTACGAGAATAATATGGTAAGTTAGCACAGGATTTTTAATTATGATATATCGATAGAAAATGTATTAATATAAATATGGAAATATTGAGTGATGTCAGCCACTCATAATCATTGATGATAGAAGTTAATAACAAAAAATAGACTTGCAAGGAGATAAGCATGAGTCAATCAAAAGTATATAGCAGTGCCGAAGAAGCGCTAAAAGGCATCGTCAGCGATGGACAAACGCTCGCTATCGGTGGTTTTGGTCTGTGCGGTATTCCGGAAGCGTTAATCGCCGCATTGCGTGATAGTGGTGTTAAAGGGTTAACTTGCATCAGTAATAACGCAGGCGTCGATGACTTTGGCTTAGGATTGCTATTGCAAACGCGCCAGATTAAAAAAATGATTTCATCCTATGTCGGTGAAAATAAAGAATTTGAGCGTCAATACTTGGCAGGCGAGTTAGAAGTTGAGCTGACGCCGCAAGGTACTTTAGCGGAAAAACTACGTTCGGGCGGCGCTGGTATTCCTGCTTTCTACACCGCAACTGGCGTTGGCACACTGGTCGCTGAAGGCAAAGAAACCCGTGATTTTGATGGTCGTACTTATATACTTGAGCACTCATTACGCGCTGATGTGTCATTAATCAAAGCGCAAAAAGCGGATAAAGCAGGTAATTTAATATTCAATAAAACGGCGCGTAACTTTAATCCAGATTGCGCTATGGCAGGAAAAATCACCATTGTTGAAGTCGAAGAAATCGTAGAGACGGGCACCTTTGATCCTGATGACGTGCACCTACCGGGTATCTTTGTGCAGCGTATCGTCTTGAATAGCAATCCTGAAAAGCGTATTGAAAAAACCACGACTAAGGCCGTTGAAGGCCCTTAGTTAAAGGCTTTATAGATTTTTTTAAAATGTTAAATTAATAATAGAATATTGTCATACTATTCCTAAAGATTTGAGTGGCAAGGAAAACGAGTGAAAGAGCTACATCTAGTAGACTAAGTGAGTTTGACACCGCTCATCATATTTTTTGGGGTCGTTATAAAAATAAGGAAGTTATCATGGCATGGACAAGAGAGCAGATGGCACAGCGTGCCGCACAAGAGCTACAAGACGGCTATTATGTCAACTTAGGCATTGGACTACCAACCTTAGTCGCAAACTATATCCCTAAAGATGTCGATGTTTGGCTACAGTCTGAAAATGGTCTATTAGGTATCGGCGAGTTTCCAACGGCAGAAAATGTCGATGCAGATTTGATTAATGCGGGTAAACAAACCGTCACTGCCGAAGCGGGCGCCAGTTATTTTAGTAGCTCAGAGTCGTTTGCGATGATTCGCGGCGGTCATGTTAATCTGGCGATATTGGGTGCGATGGAAGTGTCAGAAAAAGGTGATTTGGCCAACTGGATGATTCCCAAAAAAATGGTTAAAGGCATGGGAGGTGCCATGGATCTAGTCGCTGGTGTACAACGGGTGATTGTCTTGATGGAACAAGTCAATAAACACGGCGAGCCAAAAATCCTCGCTAACTGTGAGCTGCCATTGACTGGTAAAGGTGTTGTTGATCGCATTATCACTGAGCTTGCAGTACTCGATGTGACTAATAATGGTTTAAAACTGGTTGAGTTAGCAGATGGTGTTAGCTTTGATGAGCTACAAGAAAAAACGCCAGTGAGCATTGCTCAATAAGCTTGTTAGATATATTTGGCACAAACCTCTAAAAAACCTATTTGATAATGGACTATAAAATATGGCGACCACATTACAACAAGATTTGACTGGCAAGGTGGCATTGGTCACCGGCGCTGCCAGCGGTATCGGACGTGATATCGCAGAGACTTATGCGAAGGCAGGCGCGGCAGTTGGTATTGCAGATATTAATATTGAAGCGGCTCAGAAAACCGTTGATGCTATTGAAGCGGCAGGCGGACGCGCATTTGCCATTGCCATGGATGTGACTTCAGAGGAGGCGGTAAACGCTGGTGTGCAGCAGCTTGTCGATACCTTTGGTGGTATTGATATTCTTGTCTCCAATGCTGGTATTCAGATTATCGACCCGATTCATAAAATGGCGTTTGAGGATTGGAAAAAAATGCTTGCTATCCATTTGGATGGGGCATTTTTGACCACTAAGGCGGCGATACAGCACATGTATAAAGATGACAAAGGCGGTACGGTCATCTATATGGGCTCGGTACATTCGCATGAGGCATCCATGTTTAAGGCGCCTTATGTCACGGCAAAGCATGGGTTGCTTGGGCTGTGCCGGGTATTGGCCAAAGAAGGCGCTGAGCATAATGTACGCGCGCATGTAATTTGCCCAGGGTTTGTCAAAACGCCATTGGTCGAAAAGCAAATTCCGCAACAAGCGGCTGAAAAAGGCATCAGTGAAGAGTCGGTCATTAACGATATCATGCTAGTGAACACAGTAGATAAAGAATTCACGACCGTCGATGATATTGCCCAATTGGCATTGTTTTTAGCAGCATTCCCGAGCAATGTATTCACAGGTCAGTCTATCGTTGCCAGTCATGGTTGGTTTATGAATTAACAGAGTGGTCAATGAATAGGTTCGCGGGCTGTTTGGTTGGTTTAAGAATCATGGGCTTGCTAATAAAAGACCAATCCATTAGCATCTAGTTTTATATTAATTTGAGCCAATTAGATTGGCTCTTTTTTATGAGCGCTTGAATAGCGTTTCGGGTCGCACGGAGTAAGTATAATGAATGATAAGGATTTTGCAAAAACGCTTGCAGCAAAATTAAGCCGTGCTATCGAACAACAGCAGTTTGAGCAATCAATCAATCAACTTCAAAATTTGCGCCCGATTGATATTGCCGATGTTCTAGCACTCATGGAGCCAAATCTTGCATGGCAGCTACTTGAGCATCTGCCCAATCGTTCTACCGTGTTCTCCTATTTAGAAACGGATATTCAGGTTGCCCTTGCCTATGTATTTCCTCGGGCTGCATTAGCAAAGATAATAGGCGAGATGCCCGCAGATGAGCGTACCGACTTATATAAGCACCTCAATCAGGAGCAGCGGGATGCTTTGTTACCCGCATTGGCACAGGCACAACGTGAAGATATTCGTAAGTTATCTGCCTATGAGGAGCGCACTGCTGGTGCGTTGATGACGTCTGATTATGCGACTTTAGCTGCTCATATGACCGTCTCTGAGGCATTGGCAGTACTGCGCCTAGAAGCACCTGATGCCGAGACTATTTATCATGCGTATGTGATTGATGACGAGCGTAAGTTATTAGGCGTTGTCTCTTTACGAGTACTTATTTTAGCGGCTCCTGAACAGCTGATTAATGACATTATGATGAGTAAAGTAGTGTCTTGTAATGTCAATGATGATCAAGAAGACGTTGCGAAAGTCGTGGCTCGCTATGACTTAATTGCGCTGCCTATTACCGATGATAGTGGTGCTTTGGTCGGTATTGTTACCCACGACGATGCGATGGATGTGGCGAGTGATGAGGCAACCGATGATTTCCATAAGTCGGGCGGTGTCTCGACCATGGTTGGCAAATTAAAGGACGTAAGCGTTCGAGTGTTATACCGTAAGCGCGTATTCTGGCTAGTGTTTTTGGTATTTGGCAACTTGCTCTCAGGCTTTAGTATTGCAAAATTTGAAGATGTGATTGCCGCCAATTTGGTATTGGTGTTCTTTTTGCCTTTATTGGTCGACAGTGGTGGTAACGCTGGCTCGCAGTCAGCGACCTTGATGGTGCGAGCTTTGGCGACTGGCGATGTGGTCATGCGTGACTGGTTTTCATTATTGGGTCGAGAGGCGGTGGTTGCGTTGATGCTTGGGGCGACGATGGCGGTGGCTATCTCAATCATCGGTTATGTACGTGGTGATGCAGTGGTGTCGTTAGTGCTGGCACTGAGTATGATGTCGGTGGTGATGATTGGTTGTGTGATTGGTATGAGCTTACCTTTTGTGCTTAATAAATTGGGTTTTGATCCTGCCACTGCCAGTGCGCCTTTGATTACCTCTGTCTGTGATGCCTCGGGTGTACTTATTTATTTGTTTATTGCTTCACAGTTTTTGTCTATCGGTTAACGCTGCTATAAAGCCTAGTCCCACTAGCGTTGTGGTTTTTTTATAGTGGCAATTCAGCTACACTGTCACTATAAAAGGTCTGGCTAATACGCTCACGAGCGGTATTGTTCACGATAGTATTTGCTGAGTTTTTGCCATGCCCACCCACTTGTATAGGCAGTAATAGTCGCTATGTTTAACTTTATGAAGAAAACCTCCACCAAAAAATCAGAAACACCAGAGCAGCGAGCAGAGCGCGATAGTGCCGTGGACAAGGTGCTGCTTGGTTATGAGGTGGGTACTGTCAGTATTGCCACCATGGTAACGGGGCTCGAGCGTGATGGTGACCAGCTCACCTTAGACTTGCGTCTACCCGTAAATAGTAATCCTGAAATTATCCAACAAGAACTTGGGCAACTGTTACATCCGCACGGTATCAAGACTATTCACATGAATGTTCGTCTGCCCGCACCGACCAAAGGCTCGGGGTCAAGTCTGCCAAAAGCAATGCCAAAAACCACTAATGCCATGGACAATCAACATAAACCAGCGGCAAATACTGATAGCAATACTACTGTTGAACCACCAATTACCAAAGCCGCGCCGACACAAGCGTCACTCGCCGCGCATCCGCGTATTCGTCATATTATCGTCGTGGCGTCGGGTAAAGGCGGTGTTGGTAAATCAACGACTACCGTGAATATCGCCTTGGCATTACAAAAGCTAGGCAACCGTGTTGGCGTACTTGATGCTGATATTTATGGTCCTAGTATGCCAACGATGCTGGGCGTCGATAATGTCAAACCTGAGCTGGAAAACGAGCAGTTTGTTCCTATCAATGCGCACGGCATGGCAATGCTATCGATTGGTAGCTTGCTCGATGGTGACAATACGCCTGTCGCGTGGCGCGGACCAAAAGCCACTGGTGCGCTGATGCAGCTGTATAATCAAACCAACTGGCCGCAGCTAGATTACTTAGTGATTGATATGCCACCGGGTACGGGCGATATTCAGTTGACACTAGCGCAGCGTATTCCCGTAACGGGTGCCGTGATTGTCACGACGCCGCAGCATATTGCCTTACTTGATGCGCAAAAAGGCATTGAGATGTTTAACAAAACCAATATCCCAGTACTCGGTGTGGTCGAAAACATGGCACTGCATACCTGTAGCAACTGTAATCATACTGAAGCTATCTTTGGCACAGGTGGCGGCGAAAAAATCGCTGAACAGTATCAAGTCCCGCTGTTAGGGCAGCTCCCCCTTGCCAGTGGCATCCGTGCACAAGTGGATAAAGGTGAGCCAAGCGTATTAGCCGATGATGAGTTTGCGCCGTACTATCTTAGCATTGCCAAAAATATCGAAGCCAATATTAATAAATTCGCCAAGCCTGTCGATGATAAACGTATTTTTTAATAGTGGTTTTTAATAAGAATGAAATAGCCTAAGTGGATAGTATTTAAAGTGCTTTTATCTTTAAAAAGGGAATATTGTGAGCTTATCGATTTATCAATGACATTTAGATAATATTCCCAAACAGTACAATCTCCTAAGATTATTCCGCCTGCCGTTATATGTGATTGAGCTCTCAAACAATCAAGCGATCGCCGTTTGCTACTCTAAAGATGGGAGTAGCAAACGCCATTAGCAAATGTGATGGAAAGGTTGGCAAATGGATTGACCAGCATTGAAGTTAAGGTGATAACGGAAGCGTTTTTTGTGGCTTCAGGACAGGCAAAGAGAAGAGTGATACATACCACAGTCAGCTATCAAGGACAGATAGTAGCTGTAAATGAATAGTACCTTTAGAAAAATTTGGCTAGGATGCCTTAATCATGAATCAAAATTGCAATGAGCAAGATCAGCAACAATTATCTACCAGCATTAAGCCAGTTGTGCTCGATGAGCTGATTAAAAATGGTCAGCCTATTTTTGGTGTTTTTGCTCACGTTAAAAATATCAATTATTTGGACTATCACAGCCATCTTATCTCACAAAAGGCGCTGCCAAACTGGCGCAAAGAGTTAAAAGCCAATCAATTCTGTTTTATTCAAATTATCCAGCCGCCTTATCGGGTTTGTCTGGCATTAGCGACGATTAAACTGGCAACCAGTGCTTTCGTTTATGTTTATAACGATGAGATTGAGCAGTTAGAGGTTTGTGAAGCATTGCAGCCGTTGATGCATCAAACACAGTTAGAAGGCGATTGCTATCAAGGGCAAATGGCATTTACCCATAGTAATCTCACATTAACATTGGATTTTACGCCTTCACAAATCGAAGTAGCATTGGATAGTAAACACATTACGCTTGATGCGACGCTACAGCGGCAATCAGCGCCATTAGCAGTCTGCACACCAACAGGCAGGCGCGGCTGGACCTTTACTCAAAAAGAACCGTTGTCGGTTATATCTGGTCATTTACTGATTAAAGCCCATTCAAAATTTAACACTGATGCTCAAGCCAAACAAATTAACTTTTCCAAAACGACTATCGCCAATCTCGATTGGACGCTTGGTTATATGCGTCACAAGACCAATTGGTTTTGGACCTGTATTAATAGCTATTTGCCAGACGGTCGTCATTTTGCCCTAAATCTAGCAATGGGCGTCAATGAAACAGGGGTTAGCGAAAATGCGTGCTGGCTGGATGGGCAGATTTATTATTTACCGCCTGTGATGTTTGTCCGTGATGGTTTAAATTTGCCAGCTAATGAGCAAGATGATAATGCTAAAACCATAGATAATACGCGACAGCCTTGGCGCATCTATCATCAAAACCTAGGCTGGAGCAATGTTGATATTGACTTAACTTTCACGCCGATAACCGTTTATAAAAAGACGGATAACTTTGGTGTGCTTGCCAGTATATTTGAGCAATGGCTTGGCTTTTATAGTGGTGAGATTCGTCTAAAAGATGACGTGATTAAAATCGATAAGATAATGGGCTTAGCAGAAGATCATTTCGCAAAATGGTAGGCGGTTGTCGTATTGATTGTAGATTTATATTAAACGCAGGCAAGCCTATAAATTGAGCGCTCAATTCCGTATAATCGTCGCTATCAAAATACACTTCATATCGTAAATTTTATTTTATAGCTGCTAAGGAACAACAATGTCTATCAAGTCTGACCGCTGGATTCGTAAAATGGCTGAAGAACACGGCATGATTGAGCCGTTTGAAGCGGGTCAAGTACGTTTTAATGATGCAGGCGAGCGTCTGGTTAGCTACGGTACGTCAAGCTATGGTTATGATGTACGCTGTGCGCCTGAATTTAAAGTTTTTACCAATGTTCATTCAGTGATTGTAGATCCAAAAAACTTTGATGAAAAAAGCTTTATTGATGTCATCGGTGACGAGTGTATTATTCCGCCAAACTCGTTTGCGCTAGCACGCACCATGGAATATTTCCGTATTCCACGTGATGTATTGACGATCTGTCTTGGTAAATCAACGTATGCCCGTTGCGGAATTATCGTCAACGTGACGCCGCTGGAGCCTGAGTGGGAAGGGCATGTCACTTTGGAATTTAGTAACACCACCAATCTACCAGCGCGTATTTATGCAGGCGAAGGAGTGGCACAAATGCTGTTTTTCCAAAGTGATGCTGATGACGTATGTGAAACCAGCTATAAAGATCGCGGCGGTAAATATCAAGGTCAACGCGGCGTGACATTGCCAAGAACCTAGGGCGTGTCTTCAATTCACTCGATAGTCCTCTAAATGGGCTAAAAATGGCTAAATCTTGCCAAACATCGTCAAATAGCTGGTTAATATCCCGATATTATCTGCGCTATTTTCCTTGTTTGACGGCAATTTATCTCATTTTTATCACCATTTTTGAAATGAAGACACGCCCTAGTAATCTTACGTGTTAACTAAAAGTGCACAATGATAAATCTTTTAGATTAATCACAAAAAGGCTGACCGTATATAATACGACCAGCCTTTTTTATACCGAAAAATTGACTATTTCAATACTTTTAAACCAGCTTTATTATCACGTTTGGCTTTAGGTGTCGCAGTAGGGCTCTTCTGTGAGCTTACTATCGCATCATCTTCAGGTTGATAGTTGTCATATTCATTGGGGTCAAAAAACATCCCTTGCGAGTTTTCTTTTGCATAAATACCTAATACCGACGTCATTGGTACCCAAATCTCTTGTGACACGCCGCCAAAACGCGCACTAAAATGAATATAATCATTTTCCATACTCATATTACCAGTCGCACGGCTGGCGATATTCAATACGATACGACCATCTTGCACGTGTTCCCTTGGAATCTGTACATTTTCGGCAGTGGCATCAACCATCAGGTAAGGCGTTAGTTGATTGTCTTCTATCCACTGATAAAGCGCGCGCACCATATAGGGACGTGTTGGGGTAATAGAGGTGGTTTCGCTCATCTAAGGGTTTCCTATACTGATAATTTGAAGAAAATAA
Organism: Psychrobacter sp. UBA6739; assembly: GCF_002453835.1. Taxonomy (NCBI): domain Bacteria; kingdom Pseudomonadati; phylum Pseudomonadota; class Gammaproteobacteria; order Moraxellales; family Moraxellaceae; genus Psychrobacter; species Psychrobacter sp. UBA6739. The sequence goes on along the minus strand of NZ_DKHR01000051.1, from coordinate 75,129 downwards.
TCTAAAGGTATTTTGTTGTTTTCTATTTTAAGACAGCGGTTAAGCATTGTCTAGGGCGTGTCCTGATTTTGAAAATGGTGATAAAAATTGCAGCCAAACAAGGAAAATAGTACTGATAATATCGAAATATAAGCAAGCTATTTGACACAGTTTGACAAAGATTTAGTCATTTTGGCCCATTTAAGGTTTAATGCCCAGATTGAGGATACACCCTAATTAACGCACACTTTTTTGAAAGCTAGTACGCTCAAAGACCCGCTGTTGATAGTCAAATAAGGGGCGACTAATCGCGCGTGGCAGCTCAATTCCCATTTCTTCAAGTCGCCATAACAAAGGTGCTAACAATACATCACACCAGCCAAACTCGTCTGCCATAAAATAAGGTTTATGAGCAAACAGTGGTGACAAAGTAATCAAAGAATCGCTTAACTGTTTTTTTGCAATAGCAGCTTGTGTTTTATTAAAGCTATTAGGGTGCATGAGTAGACGCTTACCGAGTACCAGCCAATCATGCTGAATACGCCAAGCCAGCTGGCGAAATTGGGCACGCTCTTGCGGTGTATCCGGTAGTAGTTTGTTTGTATGATAACGCTCTTCAAGATACTCAAAGATAACGTTAATCTCATACAGTGCGATTTCACGTTGTTGCAGAACAGGCAAGGTGTGATAGGGGTTCAGCTCGGTTAAATCTTCAGGCCGTTCAGAGTGCAAGCGTGATAGATAATAGGCAAGCTTTTTTTCCTCAAGCAATAGGCGCACTACATGACTGTCGTAGCCGTCATCAGCGTATAAAATCAGCTGACTACTTGGAATGTCGTTCGCATCAATCATGAAAGCCTAATGTTAATAGTAAAGCCTATCATCGTAAACAAAGTTGCCCTGATTATCAAGGCAAGGTACGTAAACATTGCGGGTGAGCCTTGTTTTAAATTATGGTTCAGTGTTTTATGGTCTTTTAAGAGACAAAAAAAGGCACTACCAGAGTAGTGCCTTTTTTTCGATAAAAATATATTTTTTAATACTTAATTATTTTACATCTTTCCAGAATTCTTTGTTCAATAAGTAAACTGGAATGAGTAATACTAATAAGAATAAAATCACAAAGAAGCCAATCACTTGACGGTCATGACGGTTAGGCTCTGCCATCCACGCCATAAAGTTAACCAAATCACCCACTTCGGATTCAAACTCTTCAGCACTCAGCTCTTCTTGCATATTATGCAAGACATGAGGCATCGCCGCATTGGCAAGTACTAAGTTATTGGCACCCCAAGGACGGCTTGGGTCTTCATAGAAGGATAACAGGTAAGTATATACCCAGTCATCGCCACGTAGTCTGGTCTCAAGTGATAAGTCTGGTGGTGCTGCGCCAAACCATGATGCTTGTACTTCAGGATCAATTTCAGCATTGATATGATCACCGATTTGATCGGTGGTGACCATCAAATACTTTTCGACCAACTCAGGTGGTATCTCTAAATCTTTAGCAATGCGCGAGTGACGAACATACTGTGCAGAGTGACAACCAGCACAGTAGTTCATAAAGATTTTCGCACCGTTTTGTAGCGAGCCCTTATTGGTAAAATCAATAGGAGCAGTACTACAAGCTAAGTGTTCTTCAACACCCTCAGCATTGGTGAATGTGCCACATCCACCGCCACCAGCTGCCAGTGCAGTACCAGCCGTCAAGGTTAATGCCGCGCCTAAGCCTAGACCCGCTAGGGATTTAATTAGCGTGTTCATTAGTGACCTCCGGTAACGCGTTCAGGTGGCTGTTTACACTTCTCAATAGAGGTATAAATTGGCATCAGTAAGAAAAACAAGAAATACAAGACAGTGAAGATACGAGCCATTAATGTTGCTGTTGGTGTCGTTGGCGTCGCGCCTAAGTAACCTAAAACTAAGAAACTAATCGCAAACACGGTTAAAGCAATTTTAGATAAAATGCCTTTATAGCGTATAGAGCGTACAGGCGATCTGTCTAGCCATGGTATCAAGAATAGTACGGCAATCGCACCGCCCATCGCAATCACACCACCCAACTTGTCAGGAACCGCACGTAAAATGGCATAGAATGGCGTGTAATACCATACTGGTGCAATGTGTGCTGGTGTTTTCAATGAATTCGCTGTCTCAAAATTTGGTGGCTCAAGGAAGAATCCGCCGCCTTCTGGGAAGAAGAATACCACTGCAAAGAACAAGATAAAGAAGACCACGATACCAATCATATCATGCACTGTGTAGTACGGATGGAATTCAATACCATCTAACGGCACACCATTTTTATCTTTTAGCTTTTTGATATCAATACCATCAGGGTTGTTCGAACCCACATGGTGTAGCGCTACAATATGCATGAATACTAAGCCCACAAGTACGAGTGGGATAGCAACCACATGTAGAGCAAAGAAGCGGTTTAGGGTGATACCTGAGATAATATAATCACCACGTACCCATTCTGCAAGCCCATCACCAATCACAGGTAGAGCAGCAGGAAGGTTCAAGATAACCTGTGCACCCCAAAATGACATATTGCCCCAAGGAAGTAGGTAACCGAAGAAACCTTCTGCCATCAATGCTAAGTAAATACCCATACCGATGAGCCAAATAAGCTCACGTGGTTTCTGGTATGAACCATATAGCAGTGCTCTAAACATATGCAGATAGACGACCACAAAGAACGCAGATGCGCCAGTTGAGTGCATATAACGGATGAGCCAACCACCTTTGACATCGCGCATGATGTATTCAACAGACGCAAATGCCCCTTCGGCACTTGGGTTGTACATCATGGTCAGCCAAATACCTGTTACCAATTGGTTAACCAATACCACCATTGATAACACGCCAAAAAAGTACCAAAAGTTAAAGTTTTTTGGTGCATAGTACTTTGACATATGGTATTCATAGGTTTCGGTCGCTGGAAAGCGTGCGTCCACCCAATGCATTAACTTTTTACCCATGCTCATATTAAGCCTCCCCAATCGTCAAGATGGTACCATCCATGTTGTAATCTGGGACAGGTAAGTTAAGCGGTGCAGGAACGCCACTATAAACGCGACCCGCCAAGTCATATTTAGACCCGTGGCATGGGCAGAAAAATCCGCCATACCAATCATTACCACCCAAGTCAGCCGCGCCAACATCAGGACGGTAGTTTGGTGCACAACCTAAATGTGTACAGACGCCTTCTACTACCAAGACTTCTGGCGAGATAGAGCGTTCTGGATTTTTACAGTATTCAGGTTGTAATGACGCATCAGATTCAGGGTCAGACAGTAAAGGTTTTACTGACGCTAAAGTCGCTAGCATATCTTCTGTGCGTTTGACCACAAAAATGGGTTTACCGCGATATTTGACAACGATCATCTGTCCTGCTTCGATAGAACCAATATCTTGGGTCACTGCAGCCCCTGCAGCCTCAGCTTTAGCGCTTGGGTACCAAGAACGGACAAAAGGTGTTGCCACAGCAGCTACCCCAGCTGCACCAATCGCGGCAGTCGAGGCAATAAGAACTCTACGGCGTTGTACGTTAACGCCTTCGGCTTGGCTCATTAATACTTCCTCCAGGTGAATGAAATGGGATTATCCCACACTGGGTTTGTGGCTTAGAAAATGTACAATATCAAGCCACTTTGGCTGTGCCTAATTTTGCTAATTGTTGCTATTCTAAGCTATTTCGGTGATAAAATAAATTATTGCGTTAAAAATAAAGCAACCTTGATAGAACATACTCTAAGGTTGAATAGGAGAATTGATGCAAAATAGCTGCATTATCAATGTCTCACATAGATTTTTTGGCAAGGATTATAAGCGTGATGACCTTATAATTAATAAGGATATTTTGCAATAGCGAATGATACTCGAAATTAAGGTAATGTTCACTAACTTTCACTATCTAACTACTATGTAAGTAGTCGTAAACCAATAATCACCGCTTTGTAAGAACAAAACGGTGATTATTTCATTACTTTTTATGTCTTATCAAACTCCAAGTTTTATAAAACATGGCTTTAGTCGCTAACGTTAGCTCTCAAGCTCACTCCAACGCTCAAGCTTACTCATCATCTTATCTTCAATCGTGAGTAGGCGCTCACTTGCGGCAGTCGCTGCATTAACGTCAGTGGTGAACCATGAGCCATCTGCTAGTTTCTCTTGCAATTGGGCTTGCTCAGCTTCTAATGCAGCGATTTCTTTTGGCAAATTGTCCAGTTCACGCTGTTCATTGAAATTGAGCTTTTTGGCAGCTTTGTTAGGTTTTGCTGCGGTTGTCTTATTGGTAACTTTACTGGCAGTATTTGCATTATTGGCTGGTGCTCTAGCTGCGTGTGCTGCTTGCTCACGGTTTTTTTGTACCAAGTATTCTTGATAACCACCGACATACTCTTTGACGATACCTTTGCCGTCTTCATCTTGGTCAAATACCCAAGTAGATGTAACGACATTGTCCATAAATGAGCGGTCGTGACTGATGAGCAAAATCGTACCGCCAAAGCTGGCGACGGACTCTTCTAGTAGCTCAAGTGTCGCCATATCCAAGTCGTTGGTTGGCTCATCGAGTACCAGAATGTTGGCAGGCTTTAATAGCTGCTTGGCAAGTAGTACGCGGTTACGTTCACCACCTGATAGTGCTTTGACTGGGGTACGCGCACGCTCTGGGGCAAATAAGAAATCTTGTAGATAGCTCATGATGTGTGTCTTACGACCACCCACTTCGACGAAGTCTGAGCCTTCTGAGACGTTTTGCGCCACACTGGCTTCAAGGTCTAACTGATCGCGCAACTGGTCGAAGAAAGCGATTTTTAGGTTGGTACCTAACTCAACACTACCAGTCTTTGTGACTTCGTCATCAGACATATCGAGTAGGGCTTTAATTAGTGTGGTTTTGCCCGCACCGTTGGGTCCGACAATACCGATTTTATCACCGCGCATAATAGTGGTTGTAAAGTTATCAACCAATACGTTGCCATTATACTCAAGATGTAAGTTTTTGACTTTACAGACCAGCTTACCGCTTTTCTCGCCTTGACCCATCGTGATATTAACGTTACCGACTTGCTCACGGCGATCGCTACGCTCTTCACGCAATGCTTTTAGCTCGCGTACACGGCCTTCGTTACGGGTACGACGGGCTTTGATACCTTGGCGAATCCAAACTTCTTCTTGTGCCAGTTTTTTATCAAAGTTGGCGTTATTTTTTTCTTCAGCGAGTAACTGTAGCTCTTTTAGCTCTTGATAGCGTGCATAGCCACCTTCGCCTTGAGTGACGTCATAACTGGTCAATTGACCACGATCTAGCTCAATGATGCGAGTCGATAGTTTATTGACAAATGCTCTATCATGGGTGACAAACAACAATGTTAGACCTTGCCAATCCAATAAAAAGCGCTCTAGCCATTCAATACTATCAACGTCCAAATGGTTGGTTGGTTCATCGAGCAGCAGTACATCAGGTTTGGTGACCAATGAACGTGCTAGTAGTACACGGCGCTTACGACCACCTGATAATGAAGATAAATCATCATCTGGATCCAGCCCCATGGTTTTGATAAGGCGGGTGGCTTCGCGCTCTAAATCCCAACCGTGTACCGCATCGATATCATGCTGCAAATCGGCCATACGCTCACAAGCATCCATGTCGCCATTGGCACATAAATCTGTTTGGGCATTGTAGTTGATAAGCAGCTCAGCCGTACGGCTGCTACCACCCATAACGATGTCTAGGATACGTCCGCTTGTCTCGGGAACGTCTTGTTCTAGCATCGCCACGCGCACGCTGCTATTGATAATGACTTCGCCGCTATCAGGTTGTAAGGTGCCGTTAATTAGCTTAAATAAGGTGGATTTGCCTTCGCCATTACGGCCAATTAAACAGACACGTTCACCTGCTTCAATAGCAAAATCAATGCCATCAAGAACAGGAGCGACGCCAAAAGCAAGGTGGATATCTTTTAAATGTATCAGAGCCATAGAATATCTTAAGCTTATATAATAGTGAGGTAGGGGTTGCTGCAAAATTGCGAGCAGTATAACATGCCATCACGTGACTGTAGTGAGCGTAAATGATTTTATCCGCACTATTTATGGCTTTTATTAACGGCTGCTATTTTATAAAGAGCATCGTCGTCTAATTGCTACTTTGTATCGGTCATCGAGCCATTTTATTAATGAATCCTACCAGTCTTATGTTTATGATAATTCAGAGAAAAATATGAATCAATTTAATCCTCAAAATAAGGCTCAGAACGAGGCTTTAGCTGTGCATGCTGATCTACAAACGCAACAAGTCATTGATTTGCAGATGAGTATGGCGCATCTAGAGATGACAGTAGAGCGACTCGATGAGGTGATTGCGCGGCAAGATAAAGATATTCAGACATTACAACGACAGTTGCAGCTGATCTATAAACAAGTGGAAAGTCAGGATCCTGAAGGCGGCATTGCACCTTTTGATGTAATGGCAGAAAGACCCCCTCATTATTAATACCTGCAAAATTAATATCTGCAAAAACTAAATGATTGAAAATTTATAACTATTATATCCGCATTGTGAAATACAGATACTGTTCAGTCATAATCAGGAAATAATGTGTTTTTGCAGTTGTTTTAATGTTCGAAAATCATTACTATCCTCCACCTCGGATGCTGCTTGCTTATTAAAATTAAGTAAAGTAGTAAAACAATGCGGACGTTTGGAGATACATAATGCGCGCAAATTTTCATTTGAAAACTCTCACAGTAGCTGTTGCTGCTCTTTCTATTGCTAGCGTTGCTAGTGCTGCTGGTCTTGATCGTTCAGGTCANNGCATTCTTACAAGATGGCACCTACGCCGAATCTGTTTATACTTATATCGATGCTGATGTGAGTGGTAAAGACTTGTCAGGCAATAAGCTCAATGATATCGCAGAGTCTTATGATTTTTTCCGTTATGGTGTAAAAGCAGATATTAACGACACGTTTAGCATCGGTATTTTATATGATGAGCCTTTTGGTGCCGCCGCTGATTATAACGGTCAAAACGATTTCGTTACCGAAAGTGATCGTGACGCTATCATTCAAGACTTTACAAAAAACCCTAATATTACCGAAGCTTATGTCGATAACGTATTAATACCACAATTGCAAGGGGCGCTTGCTCCAGGTAATCCAGGTGGTCTAACTGCTGAGCAGTTACAAGCCGCTCAAGGTCAGCTTATTGGTCTTGAAGCCGCTAAAGGTCTAGCAGCAGTAGCGGGCGAAGCGACGCAAGTAGAAGTACGTACTGAGAGCATTACTGGTATTCTTGGTGCTAAATTTGGCGCTAACAAAGAGTTTCAAGCTTATGGTGGTCCAGTGGCTCAGCGCGTAAAGGCAGATGTAAAATTGCGCGGTGATGCATACAGTTCAGCCAAGGGTTATACCACTCACATCAGTAATGACCAAGACTATGGCTGGATCGCTGGTATGGCTTATAGCAAGCCTGAAATTGCACTTAAAGCTGCTTTGACGTATCGCTCTGAAATCAAGCACAATGCAAAAGCTTTTGAGACTTTTCCAATTGCTACGGCTGCAGGTGCTACCGCTGGTCTAGCGTTGCCGACTACCAGACATTCTGATATTGAAATCAATACGCCAGAATCAGTCAACTTTGATTTCCAAACGGGTATCAATCCGACGATGCTAGCTACTGCGAAAGTCCGTTGGGTGCCTTGGAGTGATTTTGCTATCGTACCGTCACTATACAATGATGTCAGTAAAGTATCGACAAAAGATGATGAAGGCTTGGCATTAGTTAGTTATGATGAAGATCAATGGCAAGTTGAGCTAGGTCTCGCTAAGCGCATGACGCCAGCATTAGCAGTGACAGGTACTGTCGGTTGGGATAGTGGTGCTGGTAACCCTGTAACCTCGCTAGGTCCTATCGAAGGCTACTACAGTGCTGGTTTGGGTGCCAAGTACAATGTGACTGAAAACTGGGCAGTATCAGCTGGTGGTAAATACCTATGGTTCGGTGATGCTAAAGGCCAAATTCCGACTAAAGCCGTGGTTAGTAACTTTGAAGACAACGATGGTTTTGCACTTGGCGTGAAGCTTTCTTACCAAGCAAACTAATGTGATGTGTAATTTGCTAAATTATAAATCCATAGTCTAAATAATAAAAAGCGATCCTGATTGGGTCGCTTTTTTTTGCTTAAAATAAAGCAATTTCGACTTAGAGAGTTTTTTATTGAATATATTGGGCATTCTCAGAGGCTAAAATTAATGAACTATAGTTTAATTATTTTATATAAGTATTTATGCCTCAGCTTATAGTAAAACAATTGTTTAGATAATTGCTAATAAGATAAAACGATAACGTTATAAAAGACAAAATAATTTCTTTTAAATATTGTTTTACGATTGAAAAGTCATTACTATCGAAAGCAGGACACCTTTTATGTAAAGCAATCTTGCGATTATTAATGTCGCTTATAGTTTATGTAAATGGTTAAACAACTGGGATGTTTGGAGATAAACAATGCGCGCTACTTTTCACTTAAAAACTCTTGCCGTAGCTATTGCTACTATTTCTGTAGCTACTATGACCAATGCTGCAGGTCTTGATCGTTCGGGTCAAGATGTCACAGCCTTCCTCCAAGATGGCACCTATGCTGAAGCTGTTTACACCTATATCGATGCTGACGTTAGTGGTTATGATAGTGCCAATAACGTTCCTAGCAACAATACCTATGTTAGAGGTGATAAGACTGGCGATATCGCTGAGTATTATGACTTTTTTCGTTATGGTGTAAAAACAGATATCAATGAAACCTTTAGTGTTGGTATCTTATATGATGAGCCCTTTGGCGCAGCAGCGCAATATACTGGCGACAACAATTTTGTGTCGAAAGGCGATCTTGATGCTTCTGTCGCTGCCATTACTAACAATCAAGCTCCCACTTATGCCGCAGCTTTGGCTGGAATAGGTGCGCTCACGCCAGGAGAAGCGGCTGGAGTCTTGACAGATGAACAGCAAGCGCAGTTAGATGGTTTGCGTGGAGCAGTAGGTATCGCAAATGCTGAAGCAGCTAATGCAGGGGAAGGTACTAATGTTGAAGTACGTAGTAACAGCCTGACAGCTATTCTTGGGGCAAAATTTGGTGCCAATAAAGAGTTTCAAGTATACGGTGGTCCAGTTGCTCAGCGTATTGAGTCTGAAGTAAAATTACGAGGTTTGGCTTATGGTCCTGCTACTGGCTATACCTCACGTAACAGCCCTGATATGGACTATGGTTATATAGCTGGTATTGCCTATAGCAAACCTGAAATTGCCTTAAAAGCAGCGCTGACCTATCGCTCTGAAATCGACCACAACATGAAGATTGCTGAAAACTACCCGATTGCAGGTGCTTTAGCTGGTGATCCAGCTGCAGCCAATCGTACCAGTAATATGGAAATTACTACTCCTAAATCCGTAAACTTTGATTTTCAAACGGGTATTAACCCTACAACGTTAGCAACTGCAAAAGTGCGCTGGGTACCTTGGGGTGACTTTAAGATTACGCCACCATTATATAATGAAGTTAGTAAGAGATCTTATGGACCTGATGGTTTGAACTTGGTTGAGTACGAAGAGGATCAATGGCAAGTTGAGCTTGGTCTTGCCAAACGTGTTGCACCAGCACTTGCAATTAGTGGTACCGTTGGTTGGGATAGTGGTGCTGGCAACCCTGTCACTTCGTTAGGTCCTATCGAAGGTTATTACAGCGCTGGTTTGGGTGCAAAGTATAACGTGACAGAAAACTGGGCAGTATCAGCAGGTGGCAAATACTTATGGTTCGGCGATGCCCAAGGTGTGTTGCCAAGTGGTAAGATTGTTGGTGATTTTCAGGATAATGATGGATACATATTTGGTGTGAAATTGTCCTATCAAGATGTTAAATAGTGAGAAAATATCGCATATTAAGTGAACACTTGTTTTAATAAAATTGTATTCAGCACGATTGAAAAAGAGCAGCCCTTTGAGGCTGCTCTTTTTTAATTTTTTTTTATCAAAAAATACTGCTGTTAATCAATGCTTTATATAGATTTCGAGAACTAAACGCAAGTTTTTTTAATGACTACTCATAGAAAATAATGGTTTACATAGTCCAAATTATTATGATTTTTATACTAAATTAGTTAACATAAATCTATCTTCACAAAAAATTAAAAAGGGTGTTGCTATAGTGCTGAACTTTAATTATGATACTGAAATCAGTTACGTTATCTTACATAGTAGTAATGTCTGATAACAACGAAAGTGTGATCGTGTAATCGATAGTTACATTCAATCGTTAAGTATAAAAGTCGTTTGGCAAAGGATTGCTCAGCATAAGCTTTAGTGACTAGTCGTTATATAGCAACTAAGCTACTTGCCAGTTATTTTATTCATGGAGGATATCTAAGTGTCTCATCAGTTCCCTATCTCTAAACTCACTCTCGCTCTTATTGCCTTATCGGCTGCATCGTTGACGCAGGCGGCTGGTCTTGATCGTTCAGGTCAAGATATTAAGGGCTTTTTTAACTCTGGCACTTATGCCGAAATTGATTACGCTTATATTGATAGTGATGTTTCTGGTAACGATAATGCAGGTGCTATTCGTACCTCTCCCACTACAGAAATACGAAATGGCATAACGTCAGATGAAGCTTCATATGAGAAAGGTGCGCCTACTGGTAATATTACTGGTGATACCTATTCTTTTATGCGCTACGGTGTAAAAACGGATATCAATGACAACGTTAGTATCGGTGTATTTTATGATGAACCTTGGGGTGCAGAAGTAGAATATACTGGAAACAGCACTTTTGTATCTCAAGCAGGAAAAGATACCATAGCGGACTCATCTTCAGGTATTTCAGTGCCAAATGAAGTTATCAATCCTTCAGTACTAGATCCTGACTACGATAAAAATACTAATGTTCGCGTCCATACCGAGACATGGACAGGCTTGGTTGGTTTTAAATCTAATGGCTTCCAAGTATATGGTGGTCCAGTATTGCAAAAAGCGGAAGCGGAAGTACACTTGCGTGGTCAGGCGTATGGACCATTGACTGGCTATGATGCGAATGTAAATAACGATACTGCTTATGGTTGGGCAGCTGGTCTTGCTTATAGTAAACCTGAGATTGCATTAAAGGCCGCACTAACGTATCGCTCTGAAATCGAGCATGAGACACCAATAGGTGAAAGAGTGCCACTATTAGGGTCACCTCTAAAAGGCGTAGTACTAGATAAGCTTGGAATTGATCCAAATTCTGATCTTGGAAAATCGATTGGTGAGTATGCTACGACTGATGCTACTGTCACTACGCCAGAATCTGTTAATTTAAATATTGAAACTGGATTAAGTCAAAAGTATCAGTTATTAGGTACTTTGGATGTACGTTGGGTGCCGTGGAGTGATTTTTCTATTGTGCCGCCACTTTACAATGCCTACTCAAAAGCAGCTGTTCCAGAGGGACTACCTCTACTATCTTATGATAAAGACCAATGGAAAGTGGATGTTGGCTTAGCTAAACGTTTTAATGAGAAGCTAGCTGGCTCAGTGGTCGTTGGTTATGACTCTGGTGCAGGTGACCCTATAAGCTCACTTGGTACTATTGATGGATATTACAGTCTTGGTGGTGGTGTTAAGTACAATGTGACACCTGAATGGGCAGTTTCAGTGGGCGGAAAATATTTAAAATTTGGCGATGCTACAGGACAGCTACCTAACGGTAGTATCGTTAGCAAGTTTCAAGATAACGATGGCTACATCGCTGGTGTAAAACTCTCTTATCAGAGCCAGTAATTTATCATCTGACTATAGCCTCTCAAAATAAATGTTAGAAAACAGCTTGTTTAACCATTGAGTTAGGTAAGCTTTATTTAGGGTATGTCATCATTTAAACATTCATCGTTTGAATCGAGGACATGTTCGAATATGAATAATTTGTATGAATCAAATTTGGTCATCTACAAATATTGCCCAAATACTAATTCTATAATTAGTAGATAAAGGAATATCTATCAATCATCCATGGAGGAAGACGAATGTCACCTAACCGTCATTCAATATCAGCTGTACCTACAGCCAAGAAACTAAAAACCCCCTTAAAAGCCAGTGTTGTCATACTAACTTCTGTCATCTTGTCCGCATGCGGAAGCAGTGGAAGCGATTCATATACCTTAAATGATATTTTTGATGGTAGTAGCCCAGTAATCACACCGACTCCAACACCAACACCAACACCAACACCAACGCCAACTCCAACACCGACGCCAACACCTGAAGACACAAGAACTGGCGTTCAGTCACTAAATATCAACGCAGGCTCACTCGGTGTATTTAACACAACTACCCGAGACTTCACCATTAATGAAGATGGTTCTACTGTCGATGCAAGAGCAGATATTGCTTCACAAAATCCAGCCACACCAGACCAACCTGGTTTACTACCGAAAGTTGCTATTAACACATCAGGCTCAAATGACACCGAGCTTCAAAATGGTTTTAAAGCTCATAAAGACAGTACCGATATAGTTGTTGCTGCTCTTGGTCAAACGCTACCGTTAGACTATACCTCAACGTATAAAGACTTTGGCGATGACCTGCGCATCGGTCATATCGATGGTAAAGCAGAAGTCGTTGCTTTAGGTTCAACATTACCCGTAAATAGCGTTATCGTTACTGGTAATGCTACTCAAGCTGCCAATATACCAACCGAAGGTAAAGTAGGTTATACCGGTGATGCTACTTATCGTGAGCTTGGTCTAGACAAAGCTATTGAATATGGCACCTCAGCATTCACCGCAGACTTTGTTGCTAAGAACGTCAAAGGCGATCTCACTTTTAGTGATAAAAACATTGGTTTATCCGCTGATATCACAGGCAATGAGTTCTCAGGCACAGCAGCAGCTAATAATGGTTACAAGACCGAAGGTGGTTTTTTCGGTGGTGATGCCCAATACCTAGGCGGTGTTTACGAAGGTAACGGTGCTCAAGGTACATATGGGGCAGAAAAAGATAAGGTTGTAACGCCGACTCCGACGCCAACGCCGACGCCAACGCCAACGCCAACAGCGCCTATTAATCCAGATGCTAAAGTGGATACTGAGTTTACTGGCTTCCAAAGCAATACGTTAAGTAGTAAAAAAGGTAACTTTACAGCTGACGCCATTGGTTATGCAGAAATACGTGATGACAAGTCTGACTTTAAAGAAACGGTAGATGTAGACGGTTCTAAGGTGCCAGTAGATAATCGTGCTGGAAATAATTTCACTGGTTATGATAAATTCATAGCTCGTGCTGACATGACCAAACCTGACTCTGTGAAAGAGCAAGTTTTAATCAATATAAGTGGAGACGCAGACACAGATTACGGTAATGGATTTAAGTTGCATACTGAGTCTACTAAAGTTCAAGGTCCTGTAGCATTAGACCTCAATTACTCATCTGTTTATAAGAACTTTGATTCGCAAATGCAGATCGGTCATGTTTATGGTGATCCTAGAACTGACCTATTTGGTTTAGGTGACTTAGCTCGTGTTTCTACTGTTTACGTACAGGGTAACGGTACCAATCTTGACGACATGCAGTACATGAAAGACTTAGCACAATACAATATCGATAATAATATCAATGACGGTATGGTGGCTTATGGCGGTGTTGCTACCTACATGGAAAATCTACATCTAAAAGATGGTGTTCGTGGTGGACCAGTAGTTGATGGTACTTCAGCATTTGACGTAGACTTTGTTGGTGGTAAAGTTGCAGGTACGCTGTCTTTTGCAGCAGGTGATTATAGTTACATGCCTACTGGTAACAAGATTGATATCAATGCAGATATTACAGGAAATACTTTCGCTGGTAATAAGAATGGTATCGATACAGCAGGTGGTTTCTACGGTGAGGATGCTAACTTCTTAGGTGGCGTTTATCAAGAGGCTCTAACTCAAGGGGGTAAAGGTGCTCAGCCAGGTGAAGGTACTACTTTCCAAGGTACTTTTGGTGCTGAGAAGCAGCCTAATTCCAAATAAAGATCATATAAATTCTTAATTCAGACATAAAAAAAGTACCTTAGGGTGCTTTTTTTTATGTCTGAATCTATATACCTGATATTGTGACTGTGAAGATGAGCAGAGGGTTCTTATAAAATGATAAGAATTTTATTGATTAACTAATGTTTGTCTATATAGTCAGATTTTAGTTATATTATATAAATAATAATAATAAAATTTAAGGATATTATTTTTGAAGTAGTTGTTTTTAATAATCAATATAACTTTTTAATGTATTTATTGGCTGATATTCTATTTTTTACCTATTTTAATAAAATAACGCTATCTGTCGCTGGCATCAACCTTTTTAAAATGAAATAAATTTTTAGTGATTTTTATAGTTAAAATTATGATTTTATTGAATATTAAGGATAGTTTTTTAGGATTTTACTTAACAATAATTCGTTTTTATTTTTTCTAAAAGATAAATTTTCAGTTATACATTATATTAAAATTTTGTTGTTTATTTTTTACGTAATACGATTTATATCATTTAACTTATTGATTGAATTTATTTAGTAACTAAAGGTTACCGACATTAATATTTGAATAATATTAATTGACTTTTTATGTTACATTTGTTTATCTATTCAAGGCACTGAATATATGTTGTGTCTAAGTTAGTAAATAATGGAATATTACCAGTTCTTCATGGAGGAAGACGAATGTCATTTAATCATCATTTGATACCAGCGATATCTGCCGTAAAAAAACTACAGACACCGCTCAAAGCCAGCGTGGTTATTTTAACCACTGTCATTTTAGCTTCGTGCTCAACGAGCGGTAGTGATAGCACGGTTACGCCTAAGTCGTCACCTGTAATAGGATCAGAAAGTGGCGGAAATGTTGATAGTGGAGGCAATGTCAGCAATGCTGACGCAGTAAAGGCTATCAAAGCTGCAGAAGCAAAAACTAAAGCTGCACAAGAAGCGCTCAAGGTTGCAGAAGCAAAAACCAAAGCTGCGCAAGATGCTCTTAAAGCAGCCCAAGAGAGTTTTGGAAAAGAGTCAGAGAAGGTAATGGCGGCATCTAAAACAGCGATAGATGCTGCAAAAGATGAAGCTGCAAAAGCCAAGCTCGCTGCAGAAGCCGCTCGAGTAGAGGCGGTAACAAAAATTGAAGCGGCTGCAAAAGCTTCTAAAACGGAAATAACAGCCGCTAAAAAATCCGCCGCCGATGCAGTTGCCAAAGTGAAAGCGGCTGAAGAAAAGGCTAAAGCCGCAGATAATCGTGCAACCGTAGCAGAGGCCAAGGCTAAAGAGATTGAGACATCTTTGAAAGCTGCAGAAGAAGCCAAAACTCAAGCAGAAAAACAAGCCACAGCTGCCAAAACCCAAGCTGCGCTTGAGAAACAAAAAGCAGATAAAGCCCAAGGCGAAGCAGACAAAGCTAAAGCTGATTTATTGAAAGCAACAGATGATCTAGCAGCTGCAGAGAAAGCTTTAGCCGCCGCACTTGCCTCAGGTGGCAACACCGAAGCTTTACAAGCAGAAGTTGACCGTCGCCAAGTCGCTCTTGACGCCGCTAATGACCAAGCCGCTGCAGCTCAGCAAGCTCAAGCCGTTGCCTCTGCTCAAGCTTCCGCCCAAGTAACTGCGGCTCAAGCTGCCGCCCAAGCTGCTAAAGATGCCTTAGCTGCCGCCACCATTAAGAATGCCCCTGAAGCAGAGAAATCTGGCGTGCAGTCGCTGAATATCAACGCTGGATCATTGGGTGTATTTAATACCACCACCCGCGACTTTGACATCAGCGCAGATGGTTCCACAGTAGATGCTAGAGCTGACATCGCTTCACAAGATCCCTCCACGCCAGATCAACCTGGTCTACTACCTAAAGTCGCTATCGTAACATCAGGGGCCAACGATACTGAAACTCAGAGCGGGTTTAAAACCTATGAAGGCGATACTGAAATTATCGTCGCAGCAATTGGTCAAACCTTACCACTTAACTACACCTCAACTTATAAAGACTTTGGCGATGACATGCGCATCGGTCATATCGATGGTGCCGCTGAAGTAGCATTGTTAGGCTCAACCCTACCCGTGAATGGTGTTGTCGTTACTGGTAATGCTACTCAAGCTGCCAATATACCAACCGAAGGTAAAGTAGGTTATACCGGTGATGCTACTTATCGTGAACTTGGTTTAGGTAATGATATCGAATTTGGCAAATCAGTATTCACCGCAGACTTTGTGGCTAAAAACGTAAAAGGGGATCTCACATTTAATAAAGCCGGTAAAATTGGTTTAACCGCCAGCATTAATGGCAACCAATTCTCAGGGACTGCTGCTAACAATGCAGGCTATACAACCGAAGGTGGATTCTTTGGTGGTGATGCCCAGTACCTAGGCGGTGTTTACGCTGGCAATAATGCCCAAGGAACTTATGGCGCGACCAGCGATAAACAAACCGCTGCTGAGCAGTCTGCCAAAAACGCTCAAGCAGCCGCAGCTGCTGCTAATGCTGCCATCGCTAATGCTCAGGCACAGGCAAATGCTGCTAAAGCTGCTGCTGATAAAGCTCAAGCAGACGCTGTCAAAGCACAAGAAGCCTTACAAAGAGCAGAAGACGCTCTAGCCAATGCTGGTAATGGTGAAAAGCAATTAGCTGCTGCCCTAGAACGTGCATCCGCAGCAGAAATGGCTGAAGCCGCTGCATTACAAGCCTTGTCGACGGCAGAAGCTGCAAGAAAAGCTGCGGAGACTGCAAAAGACGCCGCATTACAAGCTGCACAAGCAGCACAAAATGCTGCAGACAAAGCGATTGGTGAGGCCAAAGTGGAAGCGGATAAAAAAGTCGCAGAAGCCAATCAGCAAGCCGCAGATGCGACAGCACAAGCTGCTGCTGCTCAAACGCGCGCTGATGAAGCTTTACAAGCGAAAGCAGATGCAGAAGCTAGAGCAAAAGCTGCAGAAGAGGCTCTTGAAGCATCGCAGCAGTTACCACCAGCACCAACCAATCCACAGTCTCCAGTGAATGCAACAATAAGTGGTTTCCAAAATACGATCTCAGGTAGTGACAATAGCGCTATCAATACCAATACTTCTGCTAACTACGATACGCTTAAAGTTAATTTATTAGAAACTGGGTCTGGACGTTTTGATAAAAATACTACTACTAACTTTAAGTTACGAGATGCAGGTGATGAGGACTACGAAGCAGGATTTAAAAAGAGTGCTTTATATTCATTGCCAGCAGGGTATTTGAACAGACGTTTCAAATATACGTCTGTTTATAAAAACTACAATGATCAGATGCAAATCGGTCATTTATACGGTGATCTCAAAACGACAAACAATGGAATTCGATTAGACACCTTATCTAATGTCTACGTACAAGGTAACAGTACAAGCACTGACGATATGCAGTACATGAAAGGCTTGTCACAATACAATATTGATAATGGTATTAATGATGGCAAAGTAGCTTATAAAGGTGATGCCACTTATATTGGTAATAGTGAGCAAGAAATCATTGGTGTTAATCCGATTATAGGTACCTCTGAGTTTGATGTGGACTTTGTCGACAGTCAAATAGATGGTACGTTATCATTTGAAGGTTCTAATGTCAGTGAGAAGAAAATCAAAGCCGAGATTATTGGAAATACCTTTGCTGGTAATTGGAATGGGGTTGATACTAAAGGGGGTTTCTTTGGTGAAGATGCAGGTCTATTAGGTGGTGTTTATCAAGTTTCTGGTGGTAAAGGCACTTATGGCGCTAGCAAAGTAGATCCAAGCGCTGCTCCTGCTCCAGTAGAGTCTACAATGACAGGCTTCCAATCTACCGCCTTAAGTAGCAAAAATAAAACATTACCATTGGGTCAAGGTCAACTGGTAGACGCGATTGGTTATGTGGAAATCAGAGATGATAAATCGGCATGGACAGAAACGAACGTTAAGGATGGTTCTAATGTCCCAATAGACAATCGCAAAGGCAACAATTTCAATAGCTTTAGTAAAGGCAAAGTACTTGCTGATATGGTTAAGCCAGACACGGTCCTTAAACCAATAGAGGTGTCTTTGACCAATGCAACTGGCGCAGTCACAGTTGATGCAGGGAGAGGTAACCTTAATCCAAGTTATCAATACAGCGCTGTTTATGAGAACTTTGACAATCAAATGCAGATTGGTCATGTATATGGCAATCTTAACTCATCGTTTGCAGGCGATGTCTCACGTGCAGCCAATGTATATGTACAAGGCTACTTAACCTCGCAAGCAGGTATGGACAGTCTGAAAGGTGTTAATGATGGTAAGGCTCAATATACAGGCAGTGCGACTTATATTGAAAATATCCATTTAGCGGATAATGCTTCGACAGCCCCAGTTAATGGTACTTCTGCTTTCAACGTTGATTTTGTCAATGGCTCAGTCGATGGCACATTATCATTTACTGGTACGGACTATAAATATATGCCTGCTGGCAATCAGATCAAAATTGATGCAGATATTGCGGGCAATACTTTTGTGGGTAATAAAAATGGCATCGATACCGCAGGTGGTTTCTATGGTGAAGGTGCGAAGTTCTTAGGCGGTATTTATCAAGATGTATCTGATCAAGGTGGAAAAGGAACTGCAGCTGGTACGGGGACTAAATTCCAAGGAACGTTCGGTGCGGCAAAGCAATAAGATAATATGACTGTATGATACAAAAGAGAAAGCGTCCTAGGGCGCTTTTTTGCTCGATTAAACCATTAAAATCCCTTAGGATGACTAAAGTTGGGAAAGTGTTTGGAAAGTTAATGATCGTACTTAGGTAAGGATACCCATGAATAATCAATATATACGTAAACCGCTCACCGCTTCTGTTTTACTATCGATGATGGCGATTTCTCTACCCGTTATGGCAGCACCAGAATTACCAGAAATAAAACCCGATCTTGATCAAGCTGCGGAGTTGCTTAGACGCGAAAATCAGACTTCTGTGTCAGATCCTACTGCACCCTCTACCGCTATATCAGATTCTGAAGCACAAGATGCTATTAGAAGTCGTCAGCAACTTGCCAAGGCAACGGCTTATAATCTAGAAGCGCTAAAAGCCAATCCAGCAGCGTTTAGCAAGTATTTAAATGATGCATTGTCTGCACAAGATATGGTAACGGTTAAAGAGTTATTGCCGCATTACAAAGCGTTAAAAACCAATGATCCAATGCTGATCAAATTCGCTGATGCGCTCATATATCGCAGTGAAGCCAAAAACAAACAAGCCATTACCATTTATCGTGACATGCTTGCAACTGATCCAGACTTTCATCCGGTACGTTTGAATATGGCCATTGCCATGCAAGCAGACAAGCAGTATGTGGCGGCAAAGGAGCAGTTTCTAAAATTGCAGGCAGTTGAGTTACCAGCACCTGTCATGGCTAGGGTGCAAAACTCATTGGCGCAGATCAATAGTTCAGAAAAATGGCAATTCAATGCCTCTGCCAGTTATGTAAGAGAGAATAATATTAATGATGCGCCATCGTCATCTATTCAATCTGACTTAGGGCGCTCGATTGAGCAAAAATCAGCCAATGGCCTTCAGGTGTCTGCTAGCGCGAATAAACGCTTTAACTTACCGAATAATTTCTATGCCACAGTGGGTGGTAATGCATCCCTAAAAGGATATTGGGATGAGCCTGACTATAATGATTATCTATTCACTGCCTCTACTGGAGTCGGCTACGATGATGCCAAAAACGACGTTTCTTTGACCCCATTTATCACCAAACGCTATTATGATGAAGCGCCCTATAGTTTGCGTAAAGGCGCAACTGTCAGCGGCTCACGCTGGGTTAAGCCCAAGCTAAAACTGTCAGCGACTGGTATTTTGTCCAAAGAAACCTTTGAAGATGATAGCAATGCAAATCGCGAAACAGATGGCAGATTCCTTGGTTTAAATGCTTTTTATATTAAGGATGCCAAGGAATACTTTTATGGGGGTGTAGGTAATTATCGAAACGATGTGCCCAAGTCGAGTATTATTAGCTATGATCGTAATTCTATAAACGCTGGTTGGGGTCGTGAATGGAGGCGTGGACTCTCAACATTAGCAACAGTAGGTTATGGTATCAAGGACTATGACGATC
The DNA here is from genome assembly GCF_002453835.1 of Psychrobacter sp. UBA6739. Lineage (NCBI taxonomy): Bacteria > Pseudomonadati > Pseudomonadota > Gammaproteobacteria > Moraxellales > Moraxellaceae > Psychrobacter > Psychrobacter sp. UBA6739. The sequence continues at coordinate 55,014 of NZ_DKHR01000051.1, read as the reverse complement.
CTGCCGATGCTTATCCAGCAGGAAGTGGCGCATGGAAAGGCTATTATAATGCGGTAGGCGGCGTGCCGGGCTCAACCAGAGAAGACAAATCCACTTCATTAGGTTTGCAAGTCTGGAAACGTGATTTTACCTTGTATGGTTTGACACCGCGTTTGGTCTTTGATTATGAAACAACTTCAAGTAACTTTGCTTACTATGATGATCGTGATGAAAAGTCTGCAACGGTGTTATTAACAAAGACCTTTTGACGTAACCTATTTGACGCTTTGAGCCAGTAATAAAAAAACCTCACCAATGATGGTGAGGTTTTTTTTATAGTGATGATTGTAGCGATAAGCCTATTTATTTAAATTGAGTTCCATTTCTTTAAATTTCGCAGTAACAGAGGCTTTTGGACCGCCTGTCATGATACTTACCGCAAAAATGGCGATTGTACTTAAGATAAAGCCTGGAACGATAGCATATAACCAGCTATTGAGTGCCATGCCGTTCATCTGGAAAGGACCATAAATCCATAGAATAACCGTCAATGCACCGACGACCATACCAGCAACTGCACCGTTACGGTTCATACCGCGCCAGATTAGGCTGAAAATAACCAACGGTCCAAATGCGGCACCAAACCCTGCCCAAGCGTTAGAAACCAAATTCAATACTGAGCTTTCTGGATTAGACGCCAGTAAAATGGCAACAACGGCGACAATGATTACGGAAATGCGGCCGACCAATACTTGACGCGCCTCAGGTGCATCTTGATCAAAAAACAACTTATAGACATCTTTAGTCAATGAGCTTGATACCACCAATAGCTGTGATGAGATGGTACTCATAATCGCAGCTAAAATTGCAGCTAATAAGAAGCCTGAAACCAATGGATGGAATAAAAACTGCGTAAATACTAAAAAGATGGTTTCAGGATCATCTAAAGTCATCGCTGTCTTTTGCACATACGCACGACCAGCAAAACCTGTCATCAGTGCCCCGATAAGGCTGACAATCATCCAGCTCATACCGATGTTACGGGCAGTAGGAACATCTTTGACTGAGCGAATGGCCATAAAACGTACAATGATATGTGGCTGACCAAAATAACCTAAACCCCATGCCATCAATGACACAATGCCAAGGATACTCATCCCATTAGTAATGTTAAGCAAGCTTGGATCAATATTTCTAACCGCTTGTGTGGTGGCTGAAATACCACCCAGATCAGTGAAAGCGACGACAGGAACAATGACCATCGCAAACAGCATGATGATACCCTGTACAAAGTCAGTCATCGAAACGGCTAAGAAACCACCGAATAACGTATAAGCAACGACAACGCCAGCGGTGACCCATAGACCAGTGCTATAAGAAAGATTTAGTGAGCTTTCGAAGAGTTTACCACCGCCTACTAGGCTTGCAGCAGTATAAACCGTGAAGAATAAAATGATAACCACGGCTGAGATAACACGCAGCATGTGCGACTTATCTTCAAAGCGGTTGGCGAAATAATCGGGTAGAGTGATGGCATTGTCAGCCACTTCGGTATAAACGCGAAGGCGAGGTGCCACGATAAGGTAGTTTAAAAATGCACCAAGTGTCAAACCAAGTGCGATCCATATACTCACGACACCGTCAGCATACATATAGCCGGGCAAGCCAAGTAGTAACCAACCTGACATATCTGATGCACCTGCCGATAGTGCAGTGACTGCGGGACCTAAACTGCGTCCTCCTAACATATAGCCTTCAGTATCATTGGCTTGCTTAAAGTAAGCGTAAATGCCAATACCAATCATCACTAAAAAATAGGCGCCAAGTGATACCAGCACGCCACTAGAAACTCCGTTCATATAAATTGTCCTTAACCAACATGGTTGGCGGTAATTATTTTAACTATAAAGATTAAGTGTTATAGGACGATGTCCCAAACAATATCTAAAGACGAAAAAAGCCATTAAGTAGGACATAATGGCTTTTATTCAATATCTGCTGTTAGTTTTATATGATTGATGCTGTTCTAGGGCTAATACGAATTCGCAGTGCTTAGAGATCAATAAGAATGCCATATTACATCGACTGCTCGCATTTGCGACTCATTTATCAGTATTGGCCACCTATATAACCAATCATTTAAAACCATTAAACCTACTGTTAACCATCATATATTACTCGAAGTGTTCAATATATGACTATCAGTGTTCTTATAGTAAATTTTTGTTATAAAAACAACGTCAAGCGTATTATAACGCATGAGGGTTGTAAATGCGAATAGCGTGCTTTTTAGATTCCATAGCACGCTCTAATCCTCATTTAGCGAGAGTCTTATTCAATAGGCGCTAACAAGTCTAACAAAGCAGTAACGCTGCTAGATTGCGTCAATTTCGGATTGATAACCACACCCAAATAGCGTTGTAACTCTATATTGTCTGCCATATCGATACGTTCTAAATCTTGACTAATCATGGTTTGCGGTAATACAGACCATCCCAGACCAACAGAAACCAGCATGCGAATAGACTCAAGAGGATTGGTGCTCATCGTGGCATAGGGTTTCAGATTGTGCTTAGCGAATTCAGCCAAGGTAATTTGACTGGTAAAAGTGTTAGCAGACGGTAAAATAGCAGGATAGCGCGCCAATTGCTCTAGTGTCACATTAGATTTGGTCGCTAAAGGCGATAGCGTACCTGTCATAAAGTAAAGAGGGTCTGACCATAGCGTATGATAGGTCAAGCGCTTATCATAAACGGGCGGCAGTGTTAAAAATGCTAATGATAAATCGCCATCGAGTACGGCTTTGTGCGCTTTTTCTGAATCAACAAAATGTACTTCTAGTTGTACGGCAGGATAAGCTTGGATAAAATGCTTAAGTACAGGCGCTAAATGGTGCAAGCCAATATGATGACTGGTGCCGATCACTAATTTACCAGATACGATATGCTGAGAGTGTTGCAGATTAATCTTAAAATTCTCATAATCTTCTAGCCACCGCTTGGCATGCGGCAGCATTTCATTGGCTGCTTGGGTTGGTACAATGCCGCGTCCCACCGTATCAAACAAAGTAATGTTGAATTCATCTTCCAAATTTTTGATGCGTTTACTGACGGCAGGCTGTGTGATAAACAGTTTTTCTGCGGCACCTGAGATGCTGCCAGTGTGCATAACGGTAACGAATGTCGTCAAGTTTGTGGTGTTCAAACGGATGTCCTTAGCTACTTTGCGAGCTATAAATAAAAGTTGGCTGACCCAATCACAATGTATTAGAAATAAAAGTTTGCGTCTGGGCAAAAATCATCAATTATTATTATAGGATTAGCCTGCTATAATCACAAGACATCAAGACGTATTGTGACATATTTATTCTATTAAATTGACTATTCGCAGCTCATCGCACGTTTTAAGCGCTGATAATGGTCATCAATGTAAAATCACCAATATAAAAATATCGATTTTGATACAAGCGCCGCTGACGATGCCGCTGATAATAAAGTATCGCGACGTATAAAATTCAAAGAAAATTTTTACCATAGACTATAGTCGAGTCAACTTAAAAGTAGTACAAGGCAACCGAGTGTAGATGTATATTTAATGCTTCAAGCGAGGTTAACGCAGCAATACTTTTATAGTGGAATGACTATAAGCAAGTAAAAAACCAGTAATTAGCAACCAATAAAGGATAGCAACATGGCCGGTCAAACGTTATATGACAAACTTTGGAATGCTCACGAAGTCACCAAGCGTGACGATGGTTCGAGCCTGATTTATATCGACCGCCATCTGTTGCATGAAGTGACCAGTCCGCAAGCATTTGAAGGCTTGGAGCTGGCCAATAGAGCACCGTGGCGCCTGTCGGCTAACATCGCCAGTCCTGACCATAACGTACCCACAGTCACTAAAGAGCGTTTAGAAGGCGTGCTTGGTATCAAGGACAAGGTATCACGCTTGCAGGTAGTGACATTGGATGAAAATTGCGCCAAATTTGATATCGCCGAGTTTACGATTAATGATGCTCGTCAAGGCATTTTACACGTCGTTGGCCCTGAGCAAGGTTTGGTGTTACCGGGTATGACAGTTGTTTGCGGTGATTCGCATACTGCTACTCATGGCGCGCTGGGCTGCTTAGCGCACGGTATCGGCACATCAGAGGTTGAGCATGTATTGGCAACTCAGTGCTTGATTCAAAAGAAATCAAAAAATATGCAAATTCGCGTCACTGGTAAACTTGGTGCTGGCGTGACTTCAAAAGACGTGGTACTTGCTATCATTGCAAAGATTGGCACGGCTGGTGGGACAGGGCATGCTATCGAATTTGCTGGGCAAGTATTTGAAGAGATGAGTATGGAAGGTCGCATGACCGTCTGTAACATGGCGATCGAAGCAGGTGCTCGCGTGGGTATGGTTGCAGTCGATGACACGACCATTGAATATGTTAAAGGTCGTCCTTATGCGCCAACATCTGAGCAATGGACGCAAGCGGAAGCTTACTGGCGTACCTTATATTCAGATGATGACGCGGTATTTGATACTGTTGTTGAGTTGGATGGTAGCCAAATAGCGCCACAAGTCTCTTGGGGAACCTCTCCTGAAATGGTTGTCGATATCACTCAATCTGTACCAACACCTGATCAAGCGGTAGATGAAGCACAAGAAGAAGGCTGGTTACGTGCTTATACCTATATGGGTTTAGACGCTGGGCAAAAGATTACCGATATCCAGCTTGATCGCATTTTTATTGGTTCATGTACCAATTCGCGTATTGAAGATTTGCGTGATGCCGCCGCAGTCATTAAAGGTCGTAAAGTCGCGGACAATATCAAAGAAGCCATCGTTGTGGCAGGTTCTGGGCAAGTGAAATTGCAGGCTGAAGCAGAAGGCTTAGATGCCTTGTTTACTGAGGCGGGTTTTGAGTGGCGTGAGCCGGGTTGTTCGATGTGTCTTGCCATGAATGCTGATAAGCTTGAGCCACAAGAGCATTGCGCTTCAACGTCTAACCGTAACTTTGAAGGTCGTCAAGGTAATGGCGGTCGTACCCATTTGGTCAGCCCAGCGATGGCAGCAGCAGCAGCATTGGCGGGTCACTTTGTCGATGTAAGAACGTTTTAACTTTGCATTTCTATAGAGCATAAAAATGAAAATGCTGTTTGTTTTATTTTGCTTATTGGGTAGCTCTCAGCTAGCGATGGCTCGTGATTACTGTAATGGAAGATTTGCCTATTGTGTCGATGTGCCAAATCAACTGATATGGTTGCCTGAGGCAGATAATGGTGATGGTCGTCATTTTAAGTTACCCAATTCTAATGCCACTATTTTGGTCTTTGGGAGTAATACACCAACTGTTTTCTTTTATACAGATAGTGATTATCTACAAGAGAAGCAGCATCGATATAAAACAGGCATGACAGTTACTTACGAGCTGTTAAAAGACAAAACCTATACAGCAAGCGGCTATAGAAAAGACGGTCAAGTTTTTTATCATGTTATTAAAGTTAAGGATGGTCAGGAAGCAGTATTACATCTGAACTATCCTGAAAGTGAAAAAACTAAAATGACAAGTATTGTTAAACAAATGGCACGCTCTTTTAAGATTCATTAGACCGTCAAAAAATTTTACGTTAGTAATTGATACTTTAAGGAAAACTCATGCAAGCTTATAACACTCAAACGGGTATCGTTTGTCCATTAGATCGCGCAAACGTCGATACCGATCAAATTATTGCAAAACAGTTTTTAAAGTCTATTAAACGCACAGGATTTGGCGTCAATTTGTTTGATGATTGGCGTTATCTTGACGAAGGATATCCGGGGCAGGACAATAGCACACGCGTTATCAATCCAGAATTTGTGCTAAATAAGCCGCGTTATCAAGGCGCGACTATTTTGCTGGCACGCCGCAACTTTGGCTGTGGCTCGAGCCGTGAGCATGCGCCTTGGGCGTTGTCTGAATATGGCTTTCGTACGGTAATCGCGCCAAGCTTTGCAGATATTTTTTATAACAATTGCTTTAAAAATGGCATGCTACCAATTGTCTTGGACGAGGCAATTGTAGATACATTAATGAAAGACACGCTTGCTAATGAAGGCTATGAGCTAACCGCAGATCTTGAACGCCAAGTCGTCGTTACTTCGACAGGTGAAGAATATGCATTTGACGTAGATGCGTTTCGCAAACACTGCTTGTTAAATGGCCTTGATGATATTGGTTTAACTTTGCAGCAAAGCGATGCCATTAAAGATTATGAGCATAAGATGATGCAAAAAACACCATGGATATTTAACGATGTACGAGCATAAATCATGAATCTGCAAGCCATTACTTATAAAACTGCTGAACAGTAATAATGTAACGTTGAGTTATGGCGGTGAACTGGCTAAAATGAAGGGTAGTTTTTTTACGATATTTTATTATTTCTCTCATAAATAGTAGCCGCCATTATGAATAAAAAACGTTATGCTTTATGGACAAGTACGGTTGTTGCCGCAAGCTTATTGTTGTCAGGCTGTCAGCTATTGACTGGGTATCAGAAAATAGATGAGGCAGAAAATGCCAAAGCATGGGCAGGTAAGATTCAACCGATTGCGGGTGAAGTCAATATTGCCTGTATTGGAACTTATCATTGTGAAATTGCACGGATAGATAAGACACGAGTGATAGGGGCTGATACGCATGAGCCTATCAATCCTGCCATGCTGGTCGCGATGAAAGATATGAGTGCAAAGGGCAAAAGTCATACCAGCAATAAGCATGCACAAACATCAATGCACGCAAACATAGATATGACACCACTCGCTCATAAAAATGAGATTAAAATTGTACCTTTGTCTGCCTCAGGCATGCCGGGTTTAACCAATTATTATGCGCGGGTAAAACCTGCAAAACGCGAAGTACAGGTGAATTTCTATCCAGAAAACAATCTGGGCTATGTTGAGCGTTTTACTTTAATTCACGATTTTATTGACGCTGATACTTATCAATTACGCGCTTATCAGAAAAAATCTAACGATAATTCTGGCAGTTTATTAGACACCGCTTCACCACAGCCGCTATGTGTTGACCTGTATCAAGGCAACACTGTACAGCGCCGATTTTGTAAAGAGCTGTCTGCTGAGCATCAAGGAGAGTTTGTAGAAACTCGTATCGTGAAAGCATTGCCTGCATCATCGAAAGTAAAAGCCAAAGCTTAAAGCCTATTTGATTTTCAAAAATAGTAAATTGATCACGGTTTTTTGTGCTATTGAAGGCACTAAAAATCGTTTTTAGGAAAATATCGTAAATTTGTAGTATTAGGGCTTGTCCTCAATTCAATCGATTATCCTCTAAATGAGTTGAAAATGGCTAAATTTTGCCAAACATCGTTAAATAGCTTATCAATATCTCGATATTATTTGCGCTACTTTCCTTGTTTGACGGCAATTTTTATCACCATTTTTAAAATGAGGACATGCCCTAACATAAATAAAAAACTACCTACCCACAAGGATTAGTATGGCAACGATTTTAACATTAGCGGGCGATGGTATCGGTCCCGAAATCATGACTCAAGCCATTGACGTACTGAATGCGGTCAATAAGAAATTTGCGTTAGATTTGACACTTGAATCTGGATTGATTGGCGGTGTGGCCATTGACGCAACGGGCGAGCCTTTGCCAGATGAAACGCTAGACCGTGCCCGTGCAGCAGATGCGGTATTGTTAGGAGCGGTCGGTGGCCCTAAATGGGATGGTATTGAACGCAGCAAGCGCCCTGAACGTGGTTTACTTAAAATACGTGGTGAGCTTGGTTTGTTTGCTAATCTACGTGTGGCAAAGCTTTACCCGCAGTTGGTCAATGCGTCTAGTATCAAACCTGAGATTATTTCAGGCTTGGATTTGCTTATCGTTCGTGAGTTGACTGGTGGTATCTATTTTGGTGAGCCACGTGGAATCCGCACACTAGAGAATGGTGAACAGCAGGGCTACAACACCATGGTCTATAGCACAAGCGAGATTCAGCGTATCGGTAAAGTTGCTTTTGAATTGGCAAAAACGCGTGCGCAAGCAGCAGGCACAGCAGCGAAAATTTGCTCAGTGGACAAGGCAAACGTATTAGAAGTCACCGAGCTGTGGAAGCAAACGATGACCCAAATGCAGCAAGCAGATTATAGCGACGTAGCGTTATCGCACATGTATGCTGACAATGCTTGTATGCAATTGATCAAGAATCCTAAGCAATTTGATGTCATGGTGACAGGCAATATGTTCGGTGATATCTTGTCTGATGAAGCTGCTATGCTCACTGGATCTATCGGTATGTTGCCATCAGCCAGTCTTGATGAAGCAGGCAAAGGGATGTATGAGCCGTGTCATGGTTCAGCGCCTGATATTGCTGGGAAGGACAAAGCCAACCCATTGGCGACTATTTTATCGGTTGCGATGATGCTGCGTTATACTTTTAAGCAAGAAGCAGCGGCACAAGCGATTGAGCAAGCAGTGAGTGATGTCCTTGATGATGGTTTGCGTACGCTTGATATCTTGGACAGTAGTGAAGCTGGATTGAAGCAAGTGGGGTGCCAAGAGATGGGTCAAGCAGTGTTGGCTAAATTACTCTAGTCCCACTATAGTGATATAGATTGAATTTTCCCCTGTTTTATTTCGATAGGGATAAACTCTCATCTTTATCTTTAATCGTCGTTCTAAACCCATAGTTTGCTCAGCAAATTATGGGTTTTTTTTATGTTCATTTTAATCACTTTCTAGCGGTAACACACTAAACCAGATAGTTGTAAAAAAGTACTTGTTTTAACACAGACACCGCAGGACAAGGGCTTTATTAACATAAAGCTGTTATATGCTCACAAGGTAATATGACACTATAACAGCTTACAAACCACTAGAATCGCAGACTTTCACGTTAGAAGAGAGCTGATGAAAAGGTGTTTGAGTAAAGTTGGTTATGAAGGCGTTACAACTCAAAATAACAAGCCTTGATGACAACATAACAAAATAAAACTTATTATTTTTATAAAAATTAGGAGCATGAGGTGTATCAATTAAAAAAAATCAGCACAGCAGTAGCGATGATTGGTTTTTCTACGGCAGTTTTTATGGGGCAAAGCGTTGCAGCACCACTGGATAGTGTAAATGCTAACAATCAAGCAACGACCAATAACTTTGACAAACAAGCACCGACCAATAACGATGAAGCCAGTATTAGCAAAAATAATGCTAATAAGGCGAATGCTGCTGAAGAAGTCAGCCCTGTGACCAATGGCGTTAGCCAAAAGCTAGAACGTGATAGCAAAACCGCAAATGCTTCGAACAAATTTTTACCTACCATCAAGTACACGACAGACAATTTATCAGTTGCTGCGCAAAAGGTGAATGATGCCACTTGGAAAGAGGGGATGAATATCGACCGTATCATCGGTACTAAATTGCAAGCCTTATTGAATTGGCACCACAATGGTGTGGGTCCTGTTGATGGTTATTGGGGCAAAAATACCCGAAAGGCCATGCAAGCGTTTCAACAAGCAAATGGTTTGGCAGTCACTGACACGCTAAACAACGAAACATGGCAAGCGCTGACAAAGAATGAAAAACTCGCGGTGCAGCCAGTGCTAGTCAGCTATCAGATAACTGATGCGGATGTTAATATTAAAATGACAGAAATACCAGCTGGTGCTGAAGCCAAATCCAAACTTGAGGGATTGTATTATGAGAGCATCACGGAAGGGTTAGCAGAAAAATTCCATATTAGTGAAAGCTATCTCAAAGCGTTAAACCCTAAGGCTAGCTTTACGGCGGGTGAAACCATCACAGTTTATAATCCTGGCAATCCAAATACCAAGCCTGTCAGTCGAGTCGTTGCTGATAAAGCCACTGAAACGCTATATGCCTATGATGATAAAGACAACTTAGTTGCCAGCTATCCGACCACAGTAGGTAGTACGGCAACACCGTCACCAACAGGGACGCATACGGTAGAGGTGAAGGTACATGAGCCTAATTATACTTATACTGCTAAAGACGGTAGTAAGTCTATTCTTCCACCTGGCCCTAATAATCCAGTGGGCTCGGTATGGATCGGGCTTAGTAAGCCTTCTTATGGTATTCATGGCTCACCAGATCCTGACCGTATCAGCCGTCAAGCCTCAGCGGGTTGTATACGCCTGACAAATTGGGATGCACTTGCTTTGCTAGGGGTGATTCAAAACGGTGCGACTGTCGAGTTTAAATAGTACCTCACTATTTCTAAATCATGCTACTTATTAATCATGATTTAGAAATTTGAAAGTAAGTCAACTCATAAAATTTAGACAAAAAAATACCGCTGAAATTTAGCGGTATTTTTTATGATAAAAACAAATAACTAAGACTGAATAACTAAAATATTGATAGGCAATAATGAGCAGGTTAGCATTTTCATTATTATTATCAGTTAAACCACCCAAGCGTCTATATCAGCTATCAGCGAAAAGAAGCTATTTAGCAACCAGCTGTATTTATATAAATGCTTTTATAACCATTTTAGTGTGTAAGAAATTAGTTTTTGCCACGATAAGTAATACGACCTTTTGATAGGTCATAAGGTGTCATTTCGACCTTAACTTTATCACCTGTCAAGATACGGATATAATGCTTACGCATCTTACCTGAGATGTGAGCAATGATTTCGTGTCCGTTTTCTAAACGAACTCTAAACAGGGTATTCGGAAGGGTGTCAATGACTTCGCCTTCAAATTCAATAATATCGTCTTTTGCCATAGTTGGTATCAATCAATTAAAAATAAGCCCATATTATACGTAAGTTAGCGGATTAAAGCAATACAGCACTAGGTTTTTACTTGACAGCCTGTAATCGTTATGTATGCCAACTCCTATTTATTTAGTCAGGTAAATTTAGCCAAATGGGGGTTAAAGGAGCATTTGGCAGTCGTTGTTGAAAATGCTCAGGATAGTAAGCATTGATAAAATATAGACCATCACCAGAGGCAGTAGGCGGTGCGATAGTACGATCTTTTTTGGCTAAAATATCTAAAAAGGCTTCCGGCTGCAACTCGTGGCGACCGATGGCATACAAGGTGCCCATTAAGTTACGAACCATATGATGCAAAAATCCATCTGCTTGAATATCAAAAACGATAAACTGACCATGGGCAAAGAGTCTTGCGTGACTGACTGAGCGTACCGGTTGATTAGACTGGCAAGCAGCGGCGCGGTAGCTACTAAAATCGTGAGTACCGACGATCTCAGCCGCCGCCAGTTGCATCGCTGCTAAATCGAGCGGTTCATAGATGTGAGTGACTTGGTGATTCAAAATAGCAGGGCGCTGTGCTTGATTCAGCGTGATGTAGCGATAGCGACGGGCAATGGCACCAAAACGCGCATGAAAGTCGTCAGGCATTGGTTGAATCCAGCGCAGGGCGATATCATCAGGCAATAGACTGTTTACTCCGCGCAGCCAGTTATGAGTAGGACGATAGGCACGTGTCGTAAAGTGGGCAATCATATTACTGGCATGGACGCTTGCATCGGTACGACCAGCCGCGACGACTTCTACCGCCTCATTTGCGACTTTACCGATAGCGGTTTCTAATGCTTCTTGTACGCCTAATACTTCTCGTTGTTGCTGCCAGCCATGATAGCGCGTGCCCAAGAACTCAATTGCAATGGCTAATGTATAGGTTGTGGGCGTTTCAGCGTTGCTGCTGTTAATCTCGGACATGTTAATCTCGGACATGATTGGTATTGGACATGATTGGTATTGGTTCTTATAAAGTAAACATATTTAACGATAGTCTAACGTTTTTTGATAGTGGTGCCCGCCTGATTGACATTGTTCAACCAACGTTGTCTGCGCCGAGCGGGATTGTCATAACGCAGCAATAGCCATAATAATCGTGCATAGATAGCAGGAATCGTTAAGCGTCCGCCAGCAATCACATGATACTGGTATTGCCAACTACCAGCCGCATAGCTGTCACTGACACCGCCAAATGGAGACTGGCTGGCACATATCACCATGTGGCCGTTTTTATAAGCAAGCTCTAGTGCCTCTGCTAGCGCTTGAGAATAAGGAACATTACCTGCGCCAAATCCTAACAGGATAATGCCACATGGCGGCTGTGATAATAACGCCTGTAGCTGGCTAGTCATTACCTCAGTGTCGTTTGGCAAGCAATATAAAGCATGAATGCGTGCTTGCTCAGCCCGAGATTCGATATGGTCAATCATTGCTTGCTGATCATCGAGCCAATGCTGGCGGCGGGTATCCGGTAAGTTTTTGATATAACTATTGGCAGGATAGGCAGCTCTAGAGTGACCCGTAAATGCCATCAAATCATGGCTATGAATTTTTTGTACCGTTTGCGCAGGCCAAGACTCACCGCCAGAAGCAATCTTCACACCCGACTCACCAGCAGCAGCCAGTTTTAGTGAATCGCTGAGGTTATCCCATGCGTCGCTATGGTCATCGATATCATAGGAATGTATCACCTCGCTGTCTAACAATGGGCGCATACTACCAGTGACGATTATACAAATATCACTGCCAGCAAACGCTTCTGCTAAAAACGCACCCAAATAACTCAAAGTATCTGTACCAGTGATGAGTACAAAACGCCTGTCACCTTGTGCATAGGCTGCTAGCAAAAGCTGATAAAAATGTACAAAGTCGTTAGGGGTAAGCTGGCTACTGTCTTTAATTAAGTCGTTATCCAGCCATGAGATTTGAGACAAGTGGTTAGCGTTATCTCGGTCAGTCAATAGCTTTTGTAAAGTCGGTAAGAATATTTCTGCTGATAACGGTGCTAAGGGTCGTCCATAGCTACCAAAAGTACCGCCAGCATAAATGAGTTGGACAGGATTGGATAATGTATTTGTCATAGCAGAAAATGGCATAGTATGAGCCGTAATAAAGAAGTATGTGATAAAAAAGAGAAATTAAGGTTGGATGCTAATAGCGCTCAGTAATAATAAATAGTATAAAGGTTAAATGCAAAAAAAATCAGCAAGTATTCTTAGTGTTATAGAATACTTGCTGACAAAAGAACGATGGGGCTTTTACGCAGTACGATCTAGTAAGACTTTTGCTTGGTTCTGTTGCTCACTAGTGCCCTGAATTAATACCTCATTTAATAAGCGTTTGGCACTGTCGTATTCACCCAATTGTAAATATTGGCCTGCCAAATCTAGCGTAACTTGAGTGCTATCTAATGATTTTACAAAGTCAAAGTCGGCCGCAAAGCGGGAGGAGAAGTCTTCTGCTGTTTCAGCGGCATCTTCGGCGGTAAGGGTAGACTCGTCCTCAATTGGAGCAACTGGGCTGAGTGCTGTTGAAGAGTGAGTATCGAATTCATTGTCTAATAAAGAGTTATCATCGAACAGCAACGGGGCTGTCGGTGTGACACTAGATTCTTCAGCAAGAGCATATTCTGAATCATTATTATCAAGCGATTGTGCTTCGAGATTAATATTTTCAAAGCTCTCAGTTTCAAAACGATCTTCTTCAATAATGAAGTTATCAATATCACTATTTTCTTCAAGTACAGGCGCTTCGCTTTCTATTAATGTTTCTATGTTGTTTGGCGCATCGAGACTGTCTAAAGACAAAGTGAAATCATTTTCTTCGTCATTCTGGACAGTGTTGATAGACAATGCTTCAGCAGTTTCGTCAATATCTTTATCGACATCAGTTGCTAGATCATCAAAGTCTAAAATGAACGCGTCATCTTCTAGCGTCATTTCATCGTTAATACTATCAGGGCGTTCTGGAATGACAGAATCCGTTGCCTGCGCATCAGTTTCTTCAGATGAATCAAAGCTGAAGTCAAAATCACTAAGATCATTGAGATCATTATCTTCTGCGGACACCGCGACATCATTATCAGTTCTGTCGATATTGGCAGTGTTTAGGCTTTCATCATCTGTCATCTCTAATGATGAAGTGACTGGCGCCGTATCAGTCGCCTCAGATGCGCTAATATTACTCTCTAAATCACTCAGCGTAAGATCAAAGTTATCTTCTACATTGTCGCTAGTAAGACTGGACTCATAAGATGTGTTTGTTACTGCCGAGTTAGACAGGCTGTCATCTATCAGCGTACCATGGTTATCTTCAGAGGTTGCTGGCTGATCAGATAGCGCGTTCTTACTATCGATTTGATTAATCGGTAAGTCAAAATCTATGCTTTCAAAATGGCTATTATCTTCTACGGGTGCCTCTTTTGCTGCGACTTGATTCTGCTCTTCCGAAAATAAAGCTTTTAACTCATCAGCTAGCGCAAGACTTTTTGAGTCGCTTTGCGTCTTGATGGCATCATAAACTTTGTTAAAGTTCTCTGGCTGATTAATAGTCGCGTAGATGCTGAGTAATTTAACAGATAATTGACCATCATTCGGTTTTTCGCTTAGGCCGCGACTGAGGGTTTCAATGGCTTTGTCATAACGCTGTTGATCCATGAAGCGCTGGGCAATCGTAATATGATCAAACTTATTGTCATCATCTTTGTGGCTTTGGGCAGGAGTGTTGTGATCCGTTTTTGGCATCGGAGCTGGCGTGGCGGTACTCATTCCCAGCTGCGCTGAGGGCTTTTGCGCTTTCTTTTTGTACAATAGTAAACCGGCTACTATTAGAATAAGTACCAATCCGGCGATGATATATAGCATATTGTCCATAGTTACTCCCACGCCTATGATCACAGCACACTGCGTTGATCAGTTAGGCAATTATTGATTGCGTAGTTTTTTGAGACGAGCTTGGAGCTCAGCCAGTTTTTGGTTTTGTAATTGAATTTTTCTTGTATAGCTATCAAGTGCACTGCTGGTTTTTGACAGCTGCTGAGCTTGAGCTGCCGTACTTTGTCTTGAGGCCTTGAGCGTGGCTAATATATCTGTGCTGAGACCATTACCTGTTGCCGCTGCTGATGTTGCTTGGGTGCCATCTGCGTTGCCATTACGACCAGGTGCGAGCACTGAAAATTGTGCTTTTGGCAGCGTTTGTGTTTTAGTAATCATGGGTTTTTTGCGCTGTTTAGCGACTTGATTTGTTTCAGACGGTTTTTTAGAGGGTGCTTTTGCGGCCTTTTTTACCACAGGTGTGTTTGCTCTGCGGCTATATTGTCTTTGCGCCTCAATCGCCGCTTCTAGTTTTTGTTGTGATGGTACAACATCGTAACTGGGCAAGCTAAGCTTGGCATCCGCTTTGAGTTGACCCGCGTCTTTATTAATAAAGGCGTCAGGGTTTTGCTTCTGAATCTGCTTCATTACTGTTTGAATGTCTAAGTTATTTTCTTGCGCAATTTGCTGTGCAATAATCCATAGACTGTCGTTGCGCTGTACTTGATATTGGGACGCAGTAGTAGTGCTGGCTGCCGTACTGATAGAGGCGTTGTTGGTGACACTAGATGGGACAGTGGCGATAGCTGTATTGCTGGTATCAAGACTGGCTTTTGGTGTACTCGCTTTGTTGTCACTCGGCGGTGGCATAATAGGAGAAGCGGCCATCATGCCTGCTTCTGATTTGCTACTCGGCTGTATCTGGCGAGTGACTTGGATCTTCAGAATATCGAGCTGTTTATCAGTGACAGCTGTAGCTGATAGACTATTGTCTATTGGCATGGTGTTGTTATTGACTAGGGCTGTATCATTCGCTACATTCTTAGCAGAATTGAGGTCGATATTGCTGTTACCCATTGTGGTAACGTTGCCATTTGCACTCAAGCGACCATTGTCTAATCGACTGGTTGGATTACGATTATTGTCGTTAGCGTTAAGAGTGTTGTTAACGTTGTTTAAACGACCGTTATCTAGCCGGCTAGGCGCATAAGCAAGATTGTTGCCTTGCGAGGTAGGAGTCGTTGTAGGTGCTTGGATATTAGGTGCTGGCAATTTAGACGCCACCAACTCGCTCGTTGACGAGTGAGTAGTCGCTAGTATGGGCGATAATGTTAATGGCGGCGGTGCACCTTCTCTAACAGTCAACGGTTTAGCCGTATTAGAGGACACGCTGGGTAGATTCGGTTTTTTTGCGCCAGTAACGATGTGTTTAGGCGCGTCAATGGGCAAACGGCTATTGAGCGGCATCAACAATGTCTTGGGAATGACGTTGCGTTGACCCTTATCATTTATGTTTAAAACCACATCAGCAAAAGGTGTAGATACAGGTTTTGAGGTAGTAATAAATACTTGACCGCTGGTCGCTGAGGTAGGCTTGAAACGTACGGTCATCGAATCAGTTTGGGCCAAGCCCATTTGCTGATAAATAGTAGAGTTTGCCAAACTTGCTGAAAAGTCAGCGGCTCGAATATCACTGACCACAATGCTCGCAGCTAGCGGCTCATGTTGGGCAGAGGTGACTACAGTCTTACCAATCGTTGCAGCTTGTGCACTCGATACGAGAGCCGCATAGCCTACGGAACAAAGTAGTGCCATCGAGACCGCGCGATGTACCGTAGTCAACCGATGAGATAAATGACAAGACATGTGCAGACCTTTAAGATATAAGTTATCTGTGCTGTTATAACAAAATACCATTTAGTTTACCAGTTTATTTCACAACTGTTGTGGACAATACAAAAAATGTTTGAGTATTGTTTAATATGGCTTTCTATCCAGCAGCATTGCATCGCCATAACTAAAGAAGCGATAGTGTTCTTTAATCGCATGTTGATAAGCATGCTCAATGGCATCTTTACCCGAAAATGCCGACACCAGCATTAACAACGTTGATTTGGGTAAATGGAAATTGGTCAACAGTCGATCTATCACACCAAACTTAAACCCTGGGTAAATGAATATATCGGTATCACCTGACCAGCTGGAGAGAGGCTGCCCATTAACGGCTGTTTTTTGATAAGCCGTTTCGAGCACGCGTGTGACCGTGGTGCCAATAGCGATGACTTGTTTACCATTCGCATGGGTTTGATTGATGAGCTCAGCGGTTGCTTGTGGTAAATGTGCATACTCACTATGCATGGTGTGATTGAGCAAGTTGTCCGTTTTTACTGGCGCAAATGTACCAGCGCCAACGTGCAAAGTCACAAAAGCAGTACGAATACCTTTTGCCGCAAGTTTGCTCAGTACCGATTCATCAAAGTGTAAGCTTGCAGTCGGTGCAGCCACGCTCGCAAGCTTGGTTGGATCATGAAAAACCGTTTGATAACGAGTATTGTCTGTCTCATCCGCATGGCGTTCAAAGTAGGGGGGAATAGGCAGTTCGCCATAAAGCTCTAAATGCGGCAAGATCGGCGCATCAAACGCTAAAATAAATAAGTTGTCTTGACGACCAATCATCACCGCCTTCATATGACCGTCAGCAAGCTGCAAGTGTTGTCCAAGTTTGAGCGCTTTACTGGCTTTAACATGGCAAAGTGCAATATGTTCTTGATTCACGGGTTTGTCATTTACAGCTTCTACAGATTTTTCAGCTTCTACATATAAAGTCGCTGTCTCTAAATCTGAGATATCAACCAAGCGTTCAATCAATACTTCAAGCTTACCGCCAGTATCTTTTTGTCCAAAAAGACGCGCTTTCATCACCTTTGTATCATTAAATACAATCAAATCACCTTCATTTAATAACTCAGGTAACTCAGTGAATAAGCGATTTTCTACAAGCGTAGAGTCTTTTTGATTATTGGCGGGCAAATACAAAAGTTTTGAGGCAGAACGCTGTGAGAGAGGATAGCGTGCAATCAGGCTATCTGGCAGCTCATAATCATAGTCATCAACGCTCAAATAATTCAAACCATTGTTGTTTTTTTCGGCATCAATTGAGGCGGCAGTAGTAGAGTCTATAGTGTGAAAATCGGTCATAATTAATCTTTAAATGAATGTAAATTTTGGCGTAATTGTAGCAGAAACGATGTCATGAAAGGACAGTTTAGTAACGACTCATGCGCACAAAACGGTTTGTATATTAAATAGCCTAAACATTAATTGTTAGAATGAGTAATTAATAAAAGCGATAAGCGTCAGTATGTTATTCAAACAAATTTAACTGCGGCAACAATTGGGCGGCAGGTGCTAATGAAGAGAAAGTAACACCGACTAAGCGGATAGGTAGCTCACGAGGAATGTCTAAAAACAGTTTGTCTAACCAATAATGGGCAGAATCAGCACTGTTAAAGGCAGTCGATAGCGTGTGTGAGCGGGTGATTTGAGTGAAGTCTGCGTATTTAACTTTTAGAGTAATAGTATAGGCGACCAGCTGTTTTTGTTGCAGTTGATGAAAGGCATCGGCATTCTGTTCATAAATTTGTATACGTAATTCATGGTTATCACTTAGATTGTCTTTGAATGTGGTCTCAGAACCCACAGATTTATGCGCGCGCTCAGATTTGACAGCACGCTCATCACGCCCATGGGCAATATCGTGATAAAACTGCCCACGCTTGCCGAACTCCTGCACCAAGACAGCCGCTTGCATTCGCTTGAGATCCGCGCCAGTACTTACACCCATCGCATGTAAGCGCTTGGCAGTGGCTTTACCAATACCATGAAAGCGCTCGATAGGTAGCGTACTGATAAAGGCATTAGCGTCCGCTGGCGTGATGATAGCCGTACCATTGGGCTTATTGATATCAGAGGCAATTTTAGCCAGCATCTTGTTAAACGACACACCTGCTGAGGCCGTTAATCCAGTATGCGCTAGTATTTGTGCCCTTAGCCAGTTCGCCATCAAGGTCGCTGAACCTTTATGGACTTGTAGCCCTGTAACATCGAGATACGCCTCATCTAGAGACAATGGTTCAACATGTGGCGTTAAGCGGTACATAATCTGGCGAATATCGCTACTAACTGCGCGATAAACCTCAAAACGTGGCCTTACAAAAATGACTTCTGGGCAACGTTTACGCGCCTCATAACAAGACATGGCAGAGCGTACACCAAATTTACGCACCTCATAGCTGGCTGCTGCGACCACGCCGCGACCACTTGGATCGCCACCAACCACCAGTGGCTTACCGCGCAGTTCAGGAAAGTCACGCTGCTCCACACTGGCATAAAAAGCATCCATGTCTATATGAATGATTTTACGAGGGCTAGCATTTATAGAAGTTGTCATACTCACTATTTTACCTGATTCAAGCGCTTTGATTGAGTGTCAAAATTTGGATTTATCGATAGACTCCTTTGCTAGGTTAGCAGGACGCTAGCAACAGGATATGAATAATTTTATATGTCATAAATATTATATATCATAGAGTTAGTTAATGATAAACAGTGGTATTAATTCAAAAAAAACGTATTTAGCAAACATATTTTTGCTCTTGAATGATCTAGGTCTACTGTAAATCAAACTCATTTGTACTCTTGCACCACCTGTCGTATCCACCTCACCGTTTGTCATAAATCTCACATTTAGATGTTACAGTTTTGATTCTGGTGTTTTACAATATAGTATCCGTGCTAATGGATGACTGTAAAACAATAAGTAATGCCTTGTGCGCCTCTACGACCATGTAAAAAAGACATTGCTTATCGCTCATGCCAAGATCGAAAATGGAGTTTTGGTAAAATTAACTCTTTAAGAGCTTGATGTTAGAGAGTTTAGAATGACTAAGGAGCTGATGATGAATAATGAACTAAAAGGGAGCGATTTAACAAGGGCGATGCTAGCACGCGGCGATAAAAAAGTATGGTGTGCGGTTTGTGATGATAGTGATGAGCAAGCAATGATGGATCATTGTGGTAATGATTTTACGGCTTATATCGTATCATTTCGTGACGGACATTTTTATTGTAATGCTGGCATGCCGTGGGAGTTTGCCGTGCCCATTAAGATAATTGCGGTGCTGCAATCTGAAATAGAAATAGAAATAGAAATGTAAGTATAGCAATAATATTACCGGCACAAAAAAACCTCCTAATGAGGAGGCTGATTTGTTACTAATATTGGTACCAGTGGTCGGACTCGAACCGACACGCTTATTAGGCAACGGATTTTGAATCCGTCATGTCTACCAATTCCATCACACTGGCATGTTAGAAGATAAGGTCTATTAGATAGAGATTATCGAATTGGGCTACAGAGTTAACTCTGTATAGGCTGCGTATTATAGCAGCCTATTTTTATCCGTCAAGAATTATTTGATATAATTTTCAATTAAATCAAAAAAAATGGTTTAGCCTACAAAAGCACGTTCAACGGCATAATCTGCTTGGACACCCATGCGTGGTGAAACAGTCAAACCAAAATCATCCAAAATCGCTGAAATTTCAGCATTAAATGGCATGCTACCGCAGATCATGACACGGTCGTCTTCTTTATTCATCGGCGGTAAGCCAATGTCTTCAAAGAGCTTTCCTGAGGTCATTAAGTCAGTCACGCGACCTTGATTTTTGAAATCTTCACGAGTCACTGTTGGGTAGTAGATGAATTTTTCACGATACCATTCACCAAAGATCTCGTCGTTAGGTAATTCGTTTTCAAACATATCACGATACGCCAAATCATCGACATGGCGCACACCATGTACCAAGATGATTTTTTCAAAGCGTTCATAGACTTCAGGATCACGTGCCAACGATAAAAATGGCGCCAGTCCAGTGCCTGTAGAGAGCATATAAAGGTTTTTGCCAGGCAGTAAATCATCTAGTACCAAAGTGCCCGTTGGTTTTTTGCTGACCAACAGCTCGTCACCAACTTTGATATGCTGCAAGCGCGAGGTTAATGGACCATCTTGAACCTTGATAGAAAAGAATTCTAAGTGATCTTCGTAGTTCGGGCTAGCAATCGAATAAGCGCGCAATAGCGGTCTGCCATCGACAACGATTCCGATCATCGCAAATTCGCCATTACGAAAGCGCAGGCCATCGTCGCGAGTTGTCTTGATGCTAAATAGAGCGTCATTCCAGTGATGAACCTCTGTGACCGTTTCGGTGCGAAGTTTTGACATAAAGTCCTCGTTAATAAGTTGCTATCGGTTTTATTAAGTTTAAATGAGTGTTAAATTAAAATTTTCAATGAAAAAGGGTATAGAAGGGTAGTAAATTTTCAATCACTATTGGAACAGCCAATCGTTTAAAACCTCTGTCATGCAAAGTAAGTAGCATAGCCGATGTTTTAATCAATGTTGTGGGGCGATATTCTAACACCTTATTAAGCATTTAAAATCAGGAGAGGGACTTATAAAGTCTAAGGATAGATATGATTTAATCTGTCTCCTGTAAAACCACGGCAATGGCTGTTGCTGTAGATGGCTTATAAGGATTGAAAAATAAAGGCTCTCATCGAATTTATGGCTCATAATACCAAAATTTAAAATAAAAATCCGTCTGGCAGCGACGATGCGGCATGATAAAATGGAATATCGTTAGTGAGTAATTTTGTATCACTGGATAATATGCGCTAAACGCTCTCATAAAAGTAGATGCTTACTATTGAACGGTTTTTTGGAGAAACATGATGTCCGATGATAATATCTCTTTGGCGGGTTACCACCGTGCGCCAATGATTGGCTACCATCGTGCGCCGCTATCACAGAAATTTGGTGCGCCACGCCAGCCGAATTTGGTTGCGCTCACCAGTATCATTGAGGTGATAGCGCCTTATGACTCGCCAGCAGCATTTGCCGGTTTAGACGCGTTCAGCCATATCTGGATCAGTTGGCAGTTTCATCATAACTATACCAATAAAGACACTCATATTGGCAAAGGCGGCACTGGCTTTCGTGCGCAAGTTCGACCACCAAGGCTCGGTGGCAATCAAAAAATAGGGGTGTTTGCCAGTCGCAGTATGTATCGACCCTCAGCGCTTGGGTTATCTGTCGTTAAGCTTGAAAGTATCGAGGTTTGTGATGGGCGCGTGTTACTTATTATTAGCGGTGCAGATATGATAGATGGTACGCCGATTATCGATATTAAGCCCTATGTCGCTTATAGCGATGCGCTCAGTAATGCAAAAAGCGGGTTTGCGCCAACTGCGCCAGATTTATTAGAGATAATTATCACGGAGTCTGCTTACGAGCAATTTATGACGTTGGTTGACGCTAGACGATGCGATAAAAATGACAATGAGACTGAAAATAAAAATAATAAGAAAGCTATTCATGCAAAAAATAATAGTGTAGCGACGCTTATTCAACAAATGCAAGAGCAATTGCTTATTGCTGATATCGAGATTATTAAAGCGTTAATTGCGCAAGACCCGCGTCCAGCTTATCGTCGCGCGGAGATAGATACGCCGTTTGTCATGCGCTATAAGTCTGTCGATGTGAGCTTCCAGTTGATAGAATCAGGGCAGTTACAGATAACAGCTGTTGTCAAAGTGAGCTTATAGTGCTCAGCAATGCCATTACTGCCGCATGAATTATCCATAAATCATTCCTCAATAAATAACGCATCAATAATAAAAGAAGAACAATATGTCTGCTCAGAAATATTCAATCGTGATTGATTTACGTTGGTGCTTAGATGAACTATTGGCAGATAAGGTGATTGACCAGCGTGGCTACAATTTAGTGATGACGAGCCGCCGTGATAAAGCGCAGCATCCACTCCTGACCATCAGTGAATTTGGTCTGCCAAACGGTCATGCACTGGATAAAAATGTTGAGCATAAATTGACTTTGGTATGGTTAAATCAATGGTTGGCGGCCAAAGCAGGCATGGCACTTGTCCGTATTGATCCGTTAAAAGTCGATGTCCCAGCTGTAACTCAGTTGATGTCCTTTGAATATGCCCGCTCACAGCATATTTTGCCCATTGAAGTGACGAATGATGAAGTCGTCATCGGTACAGACCAGCCGTTTTGTACGGAGTGGCAGACAAGTATCGAAAAATTAATCAAGTCTAAAAGCTATCGTACGGTTTATATCAATCCTGAGCAAATCAATCGCTACCGTCAAGAGTTTTACCAAGTCACCCAAGCGATTGCAGGAGCAAATAGTGTCCATAAGCGGGCGGCGGCTGATGTCACCAATGTTGAGGCATTATTGCAACTGGGCGACAATACCAACCCTGATGCCAACGATCAACATATTGTCAGAGTTGTCGATTGGTTGTTGCAATATGCTTTTGAGCAGCGAGCCAGTGATATCCATTTAGAGCCTCGCCGTGAGACGGGTAAAGTCCGTTTTCGTATTGATGGCGTCCTACATACCGTTTATGAGATGCCATTGGCAATTATCGTCGCGGTGACGGCGCGGATTAAAATATTAGGACGACTGAATGTGGCAGAAAAACGCAAACCACAAGATGGTAGGTTGAAAACCCGTACGCCAAAGGGTCTGGAAACTGAGCTGCGCTTATCGACGATGCCGACAGCCTTTGGAGAAAAGCTGGTGATGCGGGTATTTGATCCTGAAGTGCTGGTGCGCTCGTTTGCTCAGCTTGGTTTGTCAGGTAAGCAGCTCGATACTTGGCATGAGCTGACCGCGCATCCCAACGGTATTATTTTGGTCACAGGGCCAACGGGTTCTGGTAAAACCACGACGTTGTACAGTACGCTTAAGCAGCTCGCCACAGAACAAGTTAATGTTTGTACGATTGAAGATCCCATCGAGATGATTGAACCAGCTTTCAACCAAATGCAGGTCAATCCAGGCGTTGATTTGCATTTTGCAGATGGTATTCGCTCTTTGATGCGCCAAGACCCAGATATCATTATGGTCGGTGAGATTCGCGATGCTGAAACCGCCAATATGGCCGTGCAAGCATCACTCACTGGACATTTGGTACTCTCGACGTTGCATACCAATGATGCACCAAGCTCACTTACTCGCTTGCATGATTTGGGCATTCAGCCGTTTTTGACCTCAGCGACGATATTAGGCGTCATGGCGCAGCGTTTGCTACGCACCTTATGTCCGCATTGCAAAAAAGCTCTAGACGTGACCCCAGACAGTGAAATTGCTGTGCAGTGGCAGGAATTGGTTCAGCCCTGGCGTGCGCCCGCTCCAGCGCAAATTTATACGGCGCAAGGCTGCGAGCATTGTCGCCATACGGGCTATCAAGGTCGCGTTGGTTTGTACGAGATCATGCCGTTGTCAAATGAGCTAAAAAAACTGGTCGCCGCCGATGCCAATTTAGATGTGCTTAAGCAGCAAGCGTACCGCGAAGGTGTGCAGCCATTGCGCTTATCGGGCGCAAAGCGTATTAGTGAAGGGGTAACGACCATAGAAGAAGTAATGAGAGTGGTGCCATTGCATTGATGTCAAATAGCCAGTGCTTGCTTTAGCAAAACGTTGCCTTGTAACTTAACTCTTTAACGCTCCCAGCGTACATTTTTGCGAATAATTTTGGCTGGTGTACCAGCAATCATGCAGTTGGGCGTCTCAACTGGTTTATTGACAAATGCCCCTGCTGCAATGATACAACCACTGGCGATAGAGACGTTTTTAGAAATGGTCACATTGGCGGCAATCCAAATATGGTCTCCTAAAATGACGTCTGTATGTGCCTTATTCACTCGCGCGTTAGTGTCTATATCATAGACCTTGTGAACGTCAGTCGCTCGAATTTCGATACCACGTGATATCATGCATGATTGACCAATGGCCACACTTTTATCACGCGCCAAAATATAGCAATCAATAGCGGTGGTATGATTGCCGATATAAATATGCAGATGATTACCGACAACCAATAATTGCCCCGAGAACTTAACTTTCTCTCCAATCGTGACTTGATTGTGATTGCCGTTGATGTCAATTTTTAACTCATTAAATTTGCCGCCCTTACCGATAGTAATTTGATTGTCATGACCTTTACGAATGGTAATGGTCGAATTGCCAATGATGCGTGCATCTTTGGCAATACTGATATGATTATTGAGCCCTTTGTCTTGTAATAAAAACCGCTTTTTATAGAGTTGTTTGGGTAATAATGTTTTTATAATCGGAGAAAGGCTGATGGTTTTTTTATGGTTCATAATAATGGGCTTATGAAAAGTGAGTAAAAGGCGTAATGTTTTCGCTAGCGAATGGCTTCTATGGTTGATTAGCTGTATTTATATCAAGACTCATGTCAAGAATATAGTCAGTTTTGATACCGTTTCAGACACGGTGAACCATAATTCTGATAGTGTACCGCTAAACTTTGCTTGAAAACAGTTGCCTTTGGAGCAATCAATACTCTAAGGTTTTAAACCTAATATTTTTTATTCATTCATGTTTATTAACGAGATTATTTATGTTTACTGATAGCCATTGTCATCTTAATCGCTTAGATTTAACCAAGTATGATGGTCAATTGTCTGGCGCGATTGACGCGATGAAAGCTGCCAATGTCACTCGGGCAATGGCGATTATGTGTGATTTTGCTGAATATGATGAGATTGCTCATATTGTCAGCACCTATAGCGATGAGGCGCTAAATCTTGGCATGAGCGTCGGTATTCATCCTTGTGAAGATATTAGTGTCTTGCAATCAGCGACGGTCGAGCGTTTGATCGAAACGGCTGATGCCGACCATGTATGGGCGATTGGGGAGACAGGATTAGATTATTACTGGTCAACGGAAAACAAAAAAGAGCAGCAAGCCAGTCTTGCTCGTCATATTTATGCCAGTCAAAGCCTGAAGAAACCACTCGTCATTCATATGCGTGATGCTAAAGAAGATACGATTGATATCCTAAAATCAGAAGGCGCTGAGCACGGTATTATTCATTGTTTTACCGAAGATTGGGAGACGGCCAAGCGTGCACTTGACTTAGGGTTTTATATCTCATTTTCGGGCATTGTTAGCTTTAAAAGTGCTCAAATGATTAAAGATGCAGCAAAAAATATGCCTAGAGACAGACTGCTTATCGAAACCGATAGCCCTTATCTAGCACCGGTGCCCAAGCGTGGTAGACCGAATGAGCCTGCCTACGTACCTTATGTCGCCAGTTGTCTGGCAGAGATGTATGGCTGTAGTAGCGATGCCGTTGGGGCATTAACTGCAAAAAACTTTGAGAATTTACTAGCACAGTATCACTAAAATGGTTATGCTATGACCACTCAGTCATTTATGATACAGTCCTGTTGCTTTACGTTATTTGCACTTATGATGTGGAACGTAAGCCTATGATTATCAATGACTATTTAGAAAACATAAGCATATCTCCTTTGGTGGTTTTCGAGCAGACTTTGTATGATGTTATACGCTTGTCGCCGATGCATTCATCCACAGGATGGTCATATGCTTAATCTTGTCAGGTTTTAGGAGAGATTATGAGTCGTCAGCATCAGTTCAAGGCACGAGAAGAGAATATCTTAGCGATGGCAGAGCAATTGCTACTTGAGTCGGGCGATGGTGATATTACTTTAGACAGTTTGGCAGACCAGCTGGATCTGGCTAAAGGTACACTGTATAAGCATTTCTCCAGTAAAGATGAACTCTATTTGCGTATTATTATCCGCTATGAAGAACAACTGTTTGAGATTAATCGTATTGATGATTGTCCATCAGCAGGCGTTGCTCGTATGATCTTTCAGCAGTTATTTAATCCACAAAAAGCCATGTTGCTCAATCAAATCGAAGAGCGTTTGGCGGCATCAGTGACGGGTCTTAATCGTTTATTTGGTGAGCTATATGATATTCGCCGTCAGCGTATGAAACGCTTGATTGACATTATCAGCGCGTATTTACAAGAGCAGCACAGTAGTTTGAGCACGCGCGACTATTTGTCCTCGATTTGGGCGATGGGTCAGGGCGGTGCTGGACTATTAAATTCAAGCTTTTACCAGCGGTATTTGGGTCGCCGTGATACCCTACGTTATGCTTTCGTTCAGCAAATGCTTGAGTTGCCGAGCCATTATCCTGCAGCTGACGATGAGGTGATGGATGAAGATATGCAGGAGTTGGTCGAGCAAATCGATACTGAGTCAGAAGAGCACCGTAATACCAGTTATTAATATCTTTGTTTAACTTATGGTCTTTTAACCCAAATTTTTTAAATTCGTGTTGCTATATTCGTTATCGCAGCACGGTGCATCCATGCTAAAAATGGATACATACTTACCAGCTTTAGCGCCCAATCATAGTTTTATTCTTTATACCACAACCTACTTATAGGTTTATAGGTGCAATATGCCGGTCACTGCCAAGACTCCGTCCAGCTCAGCGGTCACTTGCTATTCACACTTAAGTCATCAATATTTGCAATATAAAAACACGGATAGATATCTCTTACCTCTGGTTTATCAGCATAAATCCTTTCCAGTACAAAATGCTCACGTTTCCCCTTATAAATCCTCAAACTTTGCTCAGGTACAACAGGGCTTCACCCTTGTCGAAATTGTAGTGGTGGTCGTTATTCTGTCTATCTTTGCTGGCATGATGAGCTTGTCGGTGGGTAGTAGTGAATCGCGTAAAAACCGTGCTTTTTATGAGCATCTAACGGATTCGTTGAGCTATGTACGGTTGTTGTCTGCTGAGCGTATGCAGCCGATGGGTTTGAGCTTGCAAGCAGATAAACAAGGTCAAGTAGCTCCTGTGATTGTTACTTTATCAAATCCTTATATTGCCTATGAAACCAATGATACCCCGTCAAATAGCATGGACAGCACGCCTAAAAATTCGATGGAATTGTCTGCTGACCTGACAAGTAGGTCGGGGGCGATGGGAACGCAACAGCCAGTACCTAGCTGGGAGATTGAGCCAGAAGTCAGTTTGCCAGAGTTACCTGCTGGGGTTAGTTTAAGGGTGCAAAGCTTGGAGGCTGGCAATCTATCAATGCCTGAACAGGGGCAAACATTGCAGCCTTGGTTTGCCAATCAAGCAGTCCCACAGATATTATGGTTTGGTACAGGGCAAGCAACGCCTGTTACCATTGAGGTGCTGCACAATTCGCGTCTGGTGGGCGAGGTCATTACCATTATGCCTGATGGTAGTATGACGATCGGACAAGGGATGTAGCTGATGATAGATAAGGACGGCATTCTATCTGCTGATATAAACAAAAAGCCAATGCTATCAAAGCATGAAAGCGGCTTTACTCTGATTGAGGTAATGGTAGCGTTAGCGATTTTAGCAGTTGTTGCTGTGGCTGCTAGCCGTGCCAGTAGTGCTTATCTCAGCTCAGTGGATGTCTTACGCACACGCACACTGGCACATTTTGTCGCACAGAATGCGGCCGCTGATTTGCGTATTCAAGAGACTTGGCTGACGGCCAATCGCACACAAACAATCAATGCTCAAGGGCGTGATTGGCAAGTAGTTATGACGGTCAGTGATGCCATTACGCCTGCTTTAAAAGAGGTGAATATCGCTGTCGCACCCATTATAGATGGACAGACGCGTACCGCCGTGACTGATATCAACGTAATATTGAGCAATGCAGAGCAAGACATTGGTAGTTTGGACTTAAGCAGTTTGGGCGCTGATATTGCAGGGCAGTCTGGAGGCAATCCGTGAGGTCGCAGCGTGGATTTACGCTACTTGAATTGATGGTTGCCATGGCAATATTTGCGATGTTGGCAGTGGCTGGCTGGCAGGTGTTTGATAGCGTCAACCGTGCTCGCGAACGTGCACAATTTCATGCTGATAACTTAGCTGTTTTGCAATATGCTTATTTGCAACTACAGCAAGACATGGGGCAAATTATCCCTTATCAAATACCAAGTACTCAAAATATCAGTGTGAAAAATAACAGTACAAATACCAGTGATAGCACAAACAATAGCGCCCAAGCCAGTGAAACAGTGCCTGAGCCTTTTATGAGCTTGGATGGTGAGCATGTCAGCTTTGTTCGTTTTGCCGACCCCGATCCACGTTATCAAAGTAGCATGAGTGTCCAGCATATCGAATACATTTTTGCCGATGAGCGTTTAATTCGCCGCCAATATACCAGCATCGATGGTGGGCGCGATAGCATCAGCCTAGATAGTGTATTGCTCGAAGGCGTCACCGCAGGGCGTTGGCAAGCATATTTACCTGAATTGAGCACCAAATTCCCAGATGCAGACAGCAGTAATAACGGCAATAGCAGTACAAATACAACCTCTGGGCAGACGGTTAATGCCATAAGCGCCAAGCCAGCAGTGGTTTTATTGCCCAAAGGCATTGCTGTCAATTTTACTTATCAGGATATGCCCATCACTTGGCAGTGGGCGCTTGCGCCCCAACCAATGCCAATTAACAATACCAATAAAAGCAATAACAATGCTGCTAATAATGGCAATGGTAGCAATAACGATAGTAGTGATAATACTAATAATGACAACCCGAATAGCAATGTAAATAACAATGTAAATAACAATGCAGGAAGTAATATTTAACATGTACCATTGGGTTAATAATAAAGGCGGTTTAATTTAATGACAGCGCACTTTCAGCGCGGAGTAGCGCTGCTCACTATCTTACTATTGGTGGTCAGTATTACCGTGGTGGCGGGGGCGATGCTTGCCAGTCAAAAGATTGCTATTAGGCGTAGCGACTTATTGTTTGATCAAAATCAGCTGTCACAAGATATCAATGCTGGTCAGCAATTGGCCATCACGATGATTCGTGCTGACGATAAGCTGAATGACACAGATAGCGAGCAAGATATTTGGGCGCAGCCATTACCGCCCTATCTTTTAGCCGATCATAGCATCAGTATTGAAGTGCGCGATGAAGCCAGTCGTTTTAATATTAATAACTTATATCAGAATGGCGCGGTTGATAGTGCCGCCTTAGCCATATTTCAAAGACTGTTGACACAATTAAATCTGGAACCTGATATTGCCATTGCTGTTCTTGATTATCAAGATACGGATAGCGACGTTTATCAAGATGGTGGTGATGAGAGTGTGGTTTATTCTCAGCAATCAAGTGGCTCAGCGAGTAAGACTTTGCCCAATCAAGCATTGGTCAGTGTCGATCAATTGCAAGAGATTCCAGGGGTAAATGCTGAAGTACTAGCGGCACTACGTCCTTATATTACGGCGGTTCCTTATTATGTGCCTATTAATGTCAATACTGCCAGTCCAGTTTTGCTGGCTGCACTGATAGATGGCGCAACCAGCCAACAGATGCAGGGATTGGTCGATATGCGGGCAAAGCAGGCGTTAGCCTCTATCGATGATGTATGGCGATTACCGATGTTGAGCAGCCTAAATGATGATCAGCGAAAGGCATTAAAACCACTGCTCGCAGTCGATAGCCAAGCCTTTATGGCGCTTATTACCGCAACGGATAGTGCAAGTCTTGGTCAACAAAGACAACGGTTTGCAACCGTATTGATTAGTAAAATTGCGACTGATACTGGCGCGGCAGCAGGGAGTAATGCGAATAGCAGCACGCCTAACAATAATAATGGCAATAATAAAAAAGCCAAAGAAATTAAAGTGGTGACACAGCGTTTATGGGCATTTAGACCCAGTTTCTAACGTTGAGCCACCTAAAAAGAGTCTTGCTTAATACCGAGGTAGAATAGCTGACGTCACCTAATCTCCTAAGTGCGTCTCTTCCGTAGACTTCCAGTTATAAGCCCCATAAAACAGCATCTGTGCTTGGCGAGTACAATTATGGAGCATCAGCTGTTTATTTTCTTCAATCTCATTCAGATCGATTTCATCATCATGGTCTTCAGTATAAGTCAGCTCCAACCAATCGATAATCCAAGAAAAGAACATATTTACCCCAGCTTCAGCCAGTAGGCGACGGTCATAGGCATTGATATGAGTAAAAGCAGGCTGTAGCGCTAAATCATCAGCCAAGCTTTGAGCATGTTTTTTGACAAGTTCATTAATGGCTTTGCGTACAGCTTCTGAGCCACCGTAGCGCTCACTGACTAAAAATTGCCAGTAATAAGGCTGATCACTAACCATATACAAGAACAGCTGAATGCTCTTAGCAATTTGGCGATCAAAGCTACGCTTGCGCCCAATTTGCAAGCTATCGCTTAGGATCGCCAGCGTACCGCCTAGCTCTTCTACCACCAATGCTCGACCAAGCGATTCCATGTCATCAAAATGCCGATAAAATGCGGTCGGCACCACGCCAACCTCACGCGTTACTTGCCTGAGGCTGATTGAGCTAAAAGACTGCCCTGTCATACATAAGTCAAGCACAGCATTAAAAAAGGCGTGCCGAGTTTGAAGTTTCTTTTGTTCGCGACTGCTCATAATATTTCAAAATTGTCCAATAAGGGTTTATCATACTCATTTCAGCGTAAAAATACGACTGAAATACGCAACTTGTGTTAATTTACTAGACCTGCACGGGTCTTTTAAACCATCGTACCCCAATGGCCTTGTAACTCTTGTGCCAATCGATACGCCTCATGATCATTCATTCCAGTGATAAAGTCCAATATATTTAAGATATTATGATAGACATTATCTGATAATAGCCGCCGATGCTCATCTAGATGTGGCTGTAACAACATTAGTAGGCGCTGCTGCTCAAAGGACATGGATTGAGGATCAGATGTTGCTCTACTACTTGTCCAAGCTAATGGCATAAAAGCATCTAATAAACGATGCAAGCATTGATTGGCCATTAGCTCCATTCGGACTTTGCTTGGGTGATTGAATATTTTCTCACGTGCCAACTGTTTGGCTTGGTTGATGCCACTTTGCACACTGATATCACAGTGGTCAAATAAACTGCCTTGCAGTGTACCAGCCAGCAATGCATCACTGTTGGCAACAAAGGCATCGGTCACCGTGTTTACCAAACGCATCATCGCACGTGCTCGCAATGACGCTAAGCTCTGCCTGACAGACATGTGTACGGGCAGATTGATACTGTTAGGGCGCTCACCAATCAGCTCATAAAATATGGCGGCAACATCACTATAGGTCAGCATATTGAGATTGATACCATCTTCTAAATCGATCAAGGCATAGCAAATATCATCTGCCGCTTCTAGTAAATAAGCCAGCGGATGACGCGCAAAACCATCGTGCTGTGTTGAACGTGGTAAATGCAAACAGGCTGCCAACTCTTCTAATTGTGCTGACTCACTATAAAAGCAGCCAAATTTTTGTATATTTTGATGATGTTTGTCATTGACATCGTTGCTGTGAGAGGCAAGCCACGGATACTTCATAAAAGCGCCTAAGGTCGCACAAGTGAGACGCATACCACCTTTATCGGGATGGTGCTCATTACGCGCCAACAGTCGAAACCCTTGTGCATTACCTTCGTAGGCCAGTAAGTCCAAGCGCTCGTTGCTACTTAACTTTTGTAATATCGCTTGAGGGTCAGGCTGCCTAAACCAATCTCGAATGGCATACTCTCCCGCATGACCAAAAGGCGGATTGCCAATATCGTGAGCTAGGCAGGCGGCTTGTACAATGACACCGACATCGGCTGGCGATACGCCTGCTGGTAGACCGCTGGCCAATTTATCATGGAGCTTTTCTGCTGCCATCATTGCTAAAGAGCGTCCAATAGAGGAGACCTCAAGCGAATGAGTCAGACGTGTATGGATACCGAGCTGATTGGTCAACGGATGGACTTGGGTTTTTTGATTCAACTGCCGAAAGGAGTGCGAAAATACCAGTCTGTCGTAGTCTTTGTGAAACTGAGAGCGAGTGCTCTTATTAGCGTTGAACTTCTTGGCAGCACCAAGACGCTGCGAGTTGAGGAGATGAGACCATTGCGTAGTAGGAGACGGCAAAGAGGTTGGAGTAGTTAGCATATTGAAACATCCGAAACCAAGGGAGCCTCTAGCATAGCAAAATAGCGCCCTTGATACAGATATATAGTCAGAGAACTACATTAAGATTTTTGGCAGTTAAAAAGCACTTCTTCTTTTTCAATAGCGACATTGCTGTCCAATGTTTTATTGAGCAAGATTGCTTTGTCACCATTTACTTGCCATATGATGCCATGGGTATTATCCAATCCGATATCACTGGTATAGATGTTTTTTTCAGTACTGGCGTCGCTATCAGAGGTAGCGGTCAAATCGTATTCGATACCATCGATGAGTAGGTGCACTGTCTGCAATGGAGCATCATCATGGTAGGACACGCCGATAGTAGCAGTAGGCTCACAAGAGAATGGTGTGCTGTTACTGGCATGTTCTGCATGGTCGTGGCCTGCGTGCGCGCTTTCTTCGTGGCTATGACTTTCATGATTGTGTCCTTCATGACCTTTTTCTATAGCATCGTGCTCTTCATGAGCATGTTCAGCGTGATCGTCTACGGGCGTTACTTCTTCGGATACTACCGTATCACTTTCTGCATTAGGCTGACAGCCCAATAGAGAGCCTGTCATGATACTTCCTACCAGCGCAACACTGGCAAATCTAGAAAAAGAGAAATAGTCAGTCACAGTATAAGTCCTCAAATAGTAAAATAAAGATATGTTATAATATAACAATGTTAAGATAAAATAAAGCCGATGATGGAGAATTTCCAACATCGGCTTATTAACTATCAGTCAGGATGTACCGCTTAACGTTACACGTTAAATCTAAAGTGCATGATATCGCCATCTTGTACGATATAGGTTTTGCCTTCTAAGCGTGATTTGCCAGCGGCAGCTGCGCCTTTTTCACCGTTGTATTCGATAAAGTCATCATAAGCAATGACTTCGGCACGAATGAAACCGCGCTCAAAATCGGTATGAATCACGCCAGCTGCTTGCGGAGCCGTTGCGCCAACTGCAACCGTCCAAGCGCGCACTTCTTTAACACCAGCAGTAAAGTAAGTCTGCATATCTAGCAAATCATAACCACCGCGAATGACTTGATCAAGACCGGCCTCGAGCATATCCATCTCAGCTAGGAAGTCTTTTTTGTCGTCTTCATCAAGCTGAGCGATTTCAGATTCGATTTGGTTGCATAGAGCGATAACGATAGAATCTTCGCCAGTCGCATAGTTGCGTACCGCATCAAGGTAAGGATTGTTTTCAAAGCCATCTTCACTGACGTTAGCGATATACATGGTTGGTTTTAGGGTGATTAAACCATAACTTCTGATGAGCTTTTTCTCATCAGCATCTAGGTTCGCTGCGCGTGCCGCTTTACCTTCTGCTAATAAAGGCTCAACTTTTTTGAAGATATCAAGCAATGCTTGCGCGTCTTTGTCGCCACCTTTAGCCTTCTTGGTTTGATTGTGAATGGCACGCTCAATGGCCTCTAAATCTGCCAATGCCAATTCAGTATTAATGGTTTCGATATCATCGATTGGGCTGACGCGACCATCAACGTGGACGACGTTGTCATCATCAAAACAGCGCACGACATGAGCAATCGCATCAGTCTCACGAATGTTGGCTAAGAATTGGTTGCCCATGCCTTCGCCTTTCGAAGCACCAGCGACTAGACCTGCGATATCCACAAACTCCATCGTCGTTGGCAATACGCGCTCAGGCTTAACGATATCAGCCAGTTTCTTTAGGCGTGGGTCAGGTACTGGTACGATACCTGTGTTGGGATCTTTGGTACAAAATGGAAAGTTTTCAGCGGCGATACCCGCTTTGGTCAACGCATTAAACAAGGTGGATTTACCCACGTTTGGTAGGCCGACGATGCCGCAATTAAAACCCATAACATTCTCTCAATATAGTAATAAAATCAGTTGGTATAAAGATTGGTTAAATGATAAATCAAAATTGGGCACATTGTAGCAAATTTACCTGAATAGGGGTGAGGTTGTTGTGTTGTATACTGAGATTTTGCGTTTGGTCATGACTGGTAATTTTGCTGTTTTATCGATTATGGTAAGCTGTGCTATAAAACGATAGTTTGGCTTGTAGGCGTATGACAGGTAAGCGCCTACGACTCGTTACACTGTACGAGTAATCTTCATTATGAACACCAAGCGCTCTCAGTCAAATCTGCAAAACACTATGTATAAATGCGCCGTCTCGATAAAGGCCGCTAAAATAAAATGAAAGGCAAAATCCTATAATGACCAACACGATTTTTGATACGCGCCACTACAATTATCCGCAAAACTTCATCGAGATTAAGCCTAAGCTGGCACGACTTGAGCAGGCAATTAAAAAGCTAGAGGCAAATTTAATCGATGCTAATAATGCTGTAAATATTGAGCTTTTAACTGAAAGGCTGAATGGTGAATTAGGGTTAAAAATAGACTATGCCCGTGAGTTAAATCCTGACCAATTATTAGCAGCCACCACTATCGAAGGCAAGGTGCTAGTCATTGCTGGTGCAGGCTCTGGCAAGACTAAAACGCTCACGTACCGTACCAGTTATTTATTAGAGAACGGGGTCACGCCCAAAAGCATCTTGCTACTGACTTTTACGCGTAAAGCCGCCAATGAAATCAAAAGCCGCGCCAAAACCTTACTTGCGAATACCTTATTTGATAAACAGTCTGATGAAGACTTGGTAAAGGATAAGCTGCCAACTGATAAACGGCTCAACGATATCACCAGTGGTACTTTTCACTCATTCTGCAATATGCTGCTGCGTCAATATTCAGGTTTATTGGGCATCAATCCGCGATTTACGATTTTAGACACGGGCGATAGCGAAGATGCCATCGACTTAATTCACAAAGAAAAAAAGTATCCCGCGCAAAATAAGAGCCAAGCATTCCCGCGCAAAAAGACACTGCAAAATATTATTTCTAGCTCTCGGAATAGACGTATTCATATCCGTGATTTAATCGAAAGCAGTTATCCTGATATCGCCGTGCATATTCCTATTATCGAACAATTGGCAGTCGATTTTCATGAGTATAAGCGTGCCAATCATCTCTACGATTTTGACGATATTATCAGTCAGGTCGTGCGCCATTTGAAGACGAATGATACCTTTCGCCAAATGCTACAAAACCAATATCGCTACATCATGGTTGATGAATATCAAGACACCAACATTCCGCAAAAGCAGCTGATAGATTTGATTGGTGCATCTGAGTCCGTCTCGCTGATGGTGGTCGGTGATGACAATCAAAGTATTTATGCTTTTCGCGGTGCCAATTACGAAAATATTCTGTTATTCGGTGAGACCTATCCCGATGCCAAGCTGATTAAGCTCGAACAAAACTATCGCAGTACGCCTGCTGTTTTGGATTATATCAATGCTCTGTCAGCGCAAATCACGCTAGGCTATCAAAAAAAATTGTACTCTGGCGTATCGATAAGTGGGGATAAGCCAGTGTTTAGCCGCCTAAGCAATGAGACGAAAGAAGCAAAATATATCGCTGATAAAATCATCGAGCTAAAGTCAGATCATGATTACAATGATTTTGCGGTACTGTGCCGAACCTCGTTTCAGTCCAATTATGTACAGTTAGAATTTATGGAGCGTCATATTCCATTCATTGTGGTGGGCGGTATCAAGTTCATTGAAAGGCGACATATCAAAGACGTTTTGGCATTCGTTAAAGTCCTCTACAACCCGAATGATACGATTGCTTGGCATCGCATTTTAACCTTATTCCAAGGCGTGGGAACAGTAACCGCGACGCGTTTGACCCAAGCCATTAATGCCGATAACAACTCCTTTGAGCCACTACTCACGCCAAATTTTGCTAAAAAAAGCGCACAGCTTGAGCCTTTATATAATATGCTGACTAAGGCAAATCAGGCTGAATCCGTCGAGACGGTTATTGAGCTGATTTTAGAGTTCTATATTCCTGTCCTAAAAACGATTGAGGAAAATTGGCGAGAGCGCAACGAGGACTTTCGTGTGCTCAAAAATTTGGCAATAGAACATAGTAGCCTTGATAACTTCTTAGAAAATTTGGCACTCGATCCACCCAATGACTCGGTAGCCACAACCAGTCAACCTGATGATAATAACAATGATAAAGTTACTATTTCGACCATTCACAGTGCCAAAGGGCTGGAGTGGCCAGTGGTGTTTGTTAACTCATTGGTCGATGGTATCACACCGCATCATCGCTCTTTGGATGACTTTGAGGCGCTAGAAGAAGAACGAAAATTATTCTATGTTGCTTGTAGTCGCGCCAAGAGCAGACTGTATCTAACGGCACCTGATTACTTCGCCAGTTATTCAGGGTATTTTGACAAGCCGTCGCGGTTTATCGCTGAGTTGTCTGCTGATGAAGTGACGGTAGAAAATTCTAAACAAGTGAGAGAAGAGAGTGATGATCCAGTGTGGTGGTGATTTTTTTGTTTATCGATAAATAATGTAAAAATACAGGCATAAATAATGCACGTTTGTTGTTAGAATGGTATCGGCGACCGATTCTTTACACCAACATTCGTACTACTCAGCATGGACTTTATCATTAATGAAAAATTTTATTGCCGACGTGAAGGCACTTTTTAAACAAAAATATGATGCCGACGCTCAAGGTAATAAAGCAAATAAGCCCGCCTTTATAGACTTGCCACCTGATATCAAGCCCGATAACCGGCATAGAGTAAGTCAGTCTAGTCAAAATGATGATACAGATGATTTCGCGTCATTTATCATCTCATCTGGTAAATCCAACAATGCTTCTAGTGCTTCAGCCAACAAGCAGTTAGGACGCTGGTTCAAAGAAAACGAATCCTTTAATATTAAAGGACGTTCTATTGAGCGCGGTTTTTATTATGTTGGTGGTCAGCTCACAATGCTAACGGGGTTCGGTACTGAGCCTTCGCTAGTCGATGACAGCTTACCTGCCAGCTCCCCAAACGTCATCCACAGTATCTCACGTATTTATCATGATGAGTCGCTTGGTTATTGGCCAAGTTATGAGCGTTTGTCCGCCAAATGCCGAGGCACTTATCTTGATTGGCTAGCCTCAAATCGCGCGTACCCAAGTACATCTATCGGTTATGTGTTCATTTATTTTGGCGGTTTTGAGCGCCGTAATTATTGAACATATTAATGATGATGTTGTTTCTGATGCTGAGTTTATTGCTATCTATGAAGAAGTGGCTCGAATCAATCGCGTCTATGGCATCCAGTCTGCTTCATTCGACAGTTATTCAGCGCATTTTTTAGCATTTATGACCCTTATCCGTTCCTTGTTATTTGAAGATAAAGCACAAACGGAGCATTTACCGTCACCGCCTGTCACTAGCCAAAACCTAAACTTTAAGATGCATTTAGCAAAGACAGTAGCGTTGCAATTGCCTATTCCTGCGTCACTAGCGTGGGATTGGTTGGTATATTCCAATGAATACAACTTTAAAACCCCTGCCAAGCGCTGTGAAGATACATTCAAAGATTTATTTGAAATTCTTTATCATAGTGATTATCCAAACGGATTCGTAGTTCCTGCTAATAAGACTAGGCTCAAGCTTAGCTACACCGCTGCGAGTCGTTCTATCGTTAGCGTAGAGCTTACGCTTGATGACTTGCCGGACCCTAGCGTCCTGCGAGCGCCTGTCAAAAAATTTATAAGTATCGCTGAGCAATGTAATGATGCTTTAGATGCTTACAGTCGTTATTTGGGCAAGGAAGGGAGCTCGGCTGATGATATTGCCGCTATTATGTTACTGCCAAAACCCTTACTTCATAACAGTCGTCACCCTGTCATTGAAAAATTTAAGATATGGGCTGAGTCTGTTATAGAAAACAATGAAGGGCTGACAACGACTAAAGAGTTATGGGTATATTTGGATGAACCATTGCCACAGACAGCTAGCAAAGCGCTGAGTAAAAAGCAAAATGAGCTGATTATTGATTTGGTAGAGCTTGCTGGTTTTGGTGTTGCTCCAGACCAACGTTATCATCAGACGCGCTTGCAATCGGATGGTTATGCCGTACTATTTTCTGGCGGTCATAGTACGCATTATGAAGATTTTGAACCGAGCTCGTCGTTCTATCAGGTCAGCCTAGCTATGAGATTAGGGGCAATGGTAGCGACTATTAATGGTTATGTTGATAAAAGGGAAGTGGATACACTATTGACGCTGCTCAATCAAGACAGTCAACTGACCACTATTGAAAAAGAATCGCTGACTGCTTATTTGCTATGGCAGTTAAATACCCCAGCAAATATGGCAGGTCTAAAAGCGACATTGGCTGATCTTGACGCGCAATATATTGGCTTTATCAGCCGTTTTATCATTACTGTTGCTTTAGCGAATGGCAATATTGAACCCAGTCAAATCAAACAAATCGAAAAATTATATCAAGCTTTAGGTCTGGATAAAACGATGGTGACTAGTGATATTCATCAGCTAACGACGAATAAAAAAGTAAACATAGGCATAAAAAATGAGCCCGAAACCAAAGATAATAGCAGCAAAAGTAGCCGTTCATTTAGTTTTGATGCTGAACTGTTGGCGCTACATGAACGTGAGACTGCAGTGGCTAAAGCGATGCTAAGTAAGATCTTTGCTGTAGAAGATGAAGAAAGCGAAGATGATATAAAAGATAGTGTACTATTAAAAATAAGCAGTAAGACGGCGACTGAGCATCAGAGTAACGTGCCTGTTAACAAGCATAGTTCAGGTAATGAGGCGGTCATAAAGGGACTAGATCGTAGTCACAGCCAACTGTATCAAGAGCTTATTAGTGCCGAAGTATGGCAACGTGAAGCCGTCAACGAATTATGCGAATCGTTAAATCTAATGATAAATGGCGCTATCGAAACCATTAACGACTGGGCATACGATAAAGTTGATGCACCCGTATTAGAAGATGATGATGAAGTGGTCGTTGATTTTGAGATTGTCGACGAGTTAAAAGCGTTGAATTCATAGCACATAAAAATTAGCACACTAAAAATAGTGGATTAAAAAGGAATAAAGATGAGTGGTAAAAAAATTAGAGCCAAAGAACGCGACGCGATTATCCAGTCGCTCAAGGCTGGCGTTACCCCCAAAGTTGGTATTCAGCATATCCAAGTGGGACGTATTAATGAGCTCAAAGCTTTGATAGATGATATTGAACGTGTGGCTGATGGCGGTTCTGCGTTTCGGCTGATTATTGGGGAATATGGGTCGGGCAAGACTTTCTTTTTGAGCGTGGTTCGCGCCATTGCACTTGAGCGTAAATTGGTCACGGTGAATGCGGATTTATCGCCTGACAGACGCATTCAAGCATCGTCAGGCCAAGCGAGGAATTTATATTCTGAGCTGATGCGTAACTTATCGACGCGCAATAAGCCTGATGGCAATGGGCTTGCTAGTGTGGTTGAGCGTTTTATTACCGAAGCACGAAAACAAGCGGACAGTAGCGGAGAGGCTATCAGTGACGTTATCCAGCAAAATTTAGCTGAATTGACTGAGTTGGTAGGTGGTTATGATTTTGCAAAAGTCATTGAAGCTTATTGGCAAGGGCACGAAGAAGGTAATGACGAGTTAAAAGCCAACGCTATTCGCTGGTTACGTGCAGAATACGCTACTAAGACTGATGCCAGACGCGACTTAGGTGTGCGCACTATTATTTCCGACTCATCCTTTTATGACTCTTTAAAAATCATGAGTTTATTCGTCCGTCAAGCTGGTTATCAAGGATTGCTCGTTAATTTGGACGAGATGGTCAATCTATACAAGCTTAACAGCACTCAAGCGCGCCAAGGTAACTATGAGCAAATATTGCGTATCTTAAATGATTGTTTGCAAGGTACAGCTGAGCATTTAGGGTTTTTATTAGGGGGTACGCCTGAGTTTTTACTCGATCCGCGCAAAGGCTTATACAGCTACGATGCTTTGCAAACTCGCTTAGCGGACAACAGCTTTGCCAAGCAGGCAGGGGTAATTGATTATTCTTCTCCAGCGTTACATTTGGCTAGCCTAACGCCAGAGGAGCTGTATATTTTGCTAAAAAACCTACGTCATGTTTATGCAGGCGGCGATGAGTCTGCATATCTAGTGCCTGATGAATCACTACAAGCTTTCTTGCAACACTGTAGCCAAACGATTGGCGATGCTTACTTCAGAACGCCACGTAATACCATCAAGGCATTTTTAGATATGCTAGCTGTCATCGACCAAAATCCTACTATCTCATGGAATCATCTGATTCAATCCGTAGCTATCGACCCTGAAACACCTTCAGATATGGACATCGATATGAGCGACCTTAGTGACATGGATGAAGATGATGGACTAGCAGACTTTAGCTTATAAGACGAATGCCTACTTTGAGAGATTTAATTTGAGAGATGCCCATACTGAGCTTGATAAGCGTATACAACGCTGGATATTTGACCAAGGCTGGCATGGACTCCGGGAAGTACAAGCCAAAGCCATTGCGCCCATTTTATCAGGGCAAACGGATGTGCTTATTAGTGCGGCAACCGCTGCGGGTAAAACAGAAGCTTTCTTTTTGCCTGCCTGTAGCGCTATCGCTCATCAAGACAAGGGCGTTGGTATTCTTTATATCAGTCCGTTAAAAGCTTTGATTAATGACCAGTATCGACGCTTGCAAAGTCTAGCAGAGCTGCTCGATATGCAAGTGACGCCTTGGCATGGTGACAGTGCGCTAGCTAAAAAGAAGCAACAGAAAAAGTCGCCATCGGGTATTATTTTGATTACCCCTGAATCGCTTGAGTCTCTACTAATACGAGATGCAGGCTGGGTGAAACAAGCTTTTGGCGAGCTCAAATATATTGTCATTGACGAGTTTCATGCCTTCTTGGGTAGCGAGCGTGGTCAGCATCTATTGTCACTTTTGACCCGTCTTGAGCATGTAGCTGGACGGCTAGACGCGCCTATTCCACGAGTGGCATTAAGTGCAACTTTGGGCGATATAGAAACTGTGCCTTTATCACTACGCCCCAATAATTCTTTACCTTGTGTCATTATTAAGGATACTGAATCGACTTCCAACGTCAAAGTTCAGCTAAAAGGTTATGTAGACCCTAACCAAGTAATGCACAAGCTTCAAAGCAATGGGTCTAAGAGCTATTATGATAATAATGACATTGATGAGAGCTATATAGCTATTGATTCGAAAAGCGAAAGTGCTCAGATTAGTGAGTTTAAGGATGATAATTCTCTAATTCATAGTTATCAGCTTGCTCATGATGCTCAATCACAAATATGCACGGATTTATATCGCTTCTGCCGTGGCGGTAATCATCTTATATTCGCCAATAGCCTTAAGCGTACTGAACTCATAGCTGCATTGCTAAGTGATGAGTGTGAGCATAATATCGTTCCCAATGAGTTTTTCCCCCACCACGGCTCGTTAGCAAAAGAATTAAGAGAAGGTTTAGAGCAGCGTTTGCAAAAAGAGGATTTGCCGACTACCGCCGTCTGTACCATGACTTTAGAGCTAGGTATAGATATTGGTAAAGTTGATTCTGTCGTACAAGTGACAGCTCCGCATTCAGTTTCAAGCTTACGGCAACGGCTTGGGCGCTCGGGTAGGCGCGGTGGTTCGTCAGTGCTGCGTATGCTTATCACCGAAAAGCAAATCGATGTCGA
The DNA here is from genome assembly GCF_002453835.1 of Psychrobacter sp. UBA6739. NCBI lineage: Bacteria > Pseudomonadati > Pseudomonadota > Gammaproteobacteria > Moraxellales > Moraxellaceae > Psychrobacter > Psychrobacter sp. UBA6739. The sequence continues at coordinate 12,872 of NZ_DKHR01000051.1, read as the reverse complement.
TACCAGTTTGGTGGATAGACTGAGACTACAGCTTATACAGTCATTAGCAATGATAAGACTGCTTATCGCTAGCAGATGGTTTGAGCCTGCCGATACGTCGCTCTATCACTTCTCAACGCTCCTTCATCAAGTGCTCGCGACTATCGGTCAATGGGGTGGTATCCGTGCCGACCAAATTTATAATTTGCTATGTAGACAAGGACCTTTTCAAAAGATAACGCCTACTCACTTTAAATCCTTATTATCACAAATGGGCGCGATGCAACTGATTACTCAGCTTGGCAATCAGCAATTGGTATTAGGGATAGTAGGCGAGCGTATCGTTGGTCATTATACTTTTTATGCGGTGTTTAAAACGCCAGAGGAATATCGTCTTGTGGCTGGTAGTAAAACACTAGGCACATTACCCGTCACTACTTTGCTGCTACCCGAACAATACATCATCTTTGCGGGTATACGCTGGCAAGTCAAAGATATCGATATGGATAAAAAGGTCATTTATGTGGTTGCTGTCCAAGGCGGCGGTCAGCCTCCAAAATTTGATGGCGGCGGAGATATGTCGATACACGACCGAGTCCGTCAAGAGATGTATGACATATTAACTACAGGTGACTATCGTATTTCAGTCGGCGATAAAAAAGTCGATTTTGCTGATAAAACGGCGCGTGAATTGTTTACAGAAAGCATTGAGACTTTTGATAGGTGTCAATTGCGTCATCGGCCAATAATAGATCAAGACGGTAATACTTATATTTTTACATGGCGCGGAGACAAAGTCGTTCATACCCTAGCAGCTTTGCTTATGCAGCATGATTTCTCTACTGAGGTATATGCAGGAGTTATCTGTGTTCATAAAGTCAATTCGGTTCAGGTTATTAGGTTTTTGAGAGATTTAGCCTCCAATAATATGCCGTCTGCGACTGAGCTTGCCGAAAACGTACCCAACAAGATGATTGAGAAATTTGATGAATATTTGCCTGAGGATTTATTAAATCTTGGCTATGGTGCAAAGGCTTTTGATACTGATGGTCTCAGTGACTGGTTGCAGCTATTATTTGAAAGAGAAGTTGACTACAAATAAAATTTTGGAAGCTACGCAACGCACCACCTTTTTGTAAAATATGTTTATTACTTCAATAGCGTTTCTAAATAACCGACTAGAATTACCTATATTCATTTTAGAAAGAATAATTTAAAGACAAAACCTTCGTTAACTTATTAAATTATTCCTATCAAAAATACCTTTTCAAAAACCCTATAACCAAAAGTATTTAATAGCAAAAATATTTATGAGATTGGGGTTTAATATTCAGCTCAATGCGTTACTATTACCACCTTATTCCGTTAGACCCTCATATTTGATACTTTGTATTAACACCATAAGAAAAGGATAGGTTATGCGCTATGAAGTGATCGTTATCGGTGCAGGTATGGTTGGCACGTCAGTCGCGTGGCATTTACAAAAAAATAATTCAAAAGTACTGATGTTAGACAAGAAGTTGCCAGGGTCAGAGACCTCGTATGGCAATGCAGGATTGATTCAGCGCGAAGCCATTCATACCCATCCTTTTCCTCGTCAACTGACTGAGATGATCCGAGTATTGCCGAACCAAGGTACTGATATTCGCTATCGTATCCCAGCAATTTTGCGTTACCATCAAGCGCTGCTACAGTACTGGAAATACTCTACGCCCGCTTCGGTCAAAAAAATAGAATCAGAATGGCAGACACTGATCGCGCATTGTACCAGTGAGCATCAGACAATGATTTCAGCATCTGGTGCTGACGAACTAATCACTCGTGACGGCTGGTTGCAATTGCATCGCTCGGAAGAAACGTTTAAAGAAGCACAAGCATCAGCCATTGATGCGCGCAATCAAGGCGTTGAGCATAACGTACTAAACCTTGAAGCGCTAAAAGCCATGGAGCCTAGCGCTAATTTTGAAGGTTTCGTTGGTGCGATTCATTGGAAAAACTCTTGGCAAGTATCGAACCCAAGCTCGCTAGTAAAAGCCTATGCGAAAAACTTCCAAGAGATGGGCGGTACAATTAAAGAGAGCGATGTAAAAGAAATCGTACAAGACGGTGAAGGTTGGAAAATCATTACTGATAATGACACTTATTATAGTGACAAATTGGTCATCGCAGCAGGTCCATGGTCGAACGATTTGATCAAGCCACTTGGCTATAATCTGCCATTGTTCCCAATGCGTGGCTATCATCAGCATTTCAAAGTAACAGAAAAAAATACCATCAATCACAGTATGTTTGATATGGACAAAGGCTTTGTGATGGGCCCAATGCAGCAGGGTATCCGTATCACGACCGGTGCTGAGATGACCACGATGGATGCACCAAAGAACTTTGGTCAATTAAAAACGGTTCTGAAGCTGGCTCGCAAAATCTTACCATTAGAAGATGCGGTTGAGAGCGAAGCATGGGCAGGATCGCGTCCTTGTATGCCTGATATGAAGCCAGTTATTGGTCCTGCAGACAAGCATGAAAAACTATGGTTTGCCTTTGGTCACAGTCATCAAGGCTTTACTTTAGGGCCTATGACAGGGCGTCTGGTTGAAGAGATGATTCATGACAAGCCATTATTAGTAGATGTTGCGCCATTCAGTGCCCAGCGTTTTTCTAATTAACAGCGTATTTGCCAGATTTAGCACAGACTTAAATTAATAAATTGAAGGTATATAACATGATAAAGAAGCTGCATAGCAATCAACGTATGAGCAAAACTGTAATTCATAACCAGACTATCTATTTATGTGGTCAGGTAGGTAATGCAGAAGACGATATCAAAGCGCAAACATTGACTTGTTTGGAAAAAATCCAAACCTTGCTAGAAGAAGTGGGTAGTGACAAATCAAAGCTACTATCAGTAACGGTTTGGATCAAAGATATGGCAGACTTTGCTGCTATGAATGAAGTCTATGACAATTTTTTTGAAGGCATTCAGCCACCAGCACGTGCTTGTGGCGAGTCAGCCCTAGCACGCCCTGAGCTATTGGTTGAGATGATAGCTATCGCTGCTGAGTAATAGATTGCCCGTAGTATCCGTATTAAATAAAAAAGGCCATGATAGCAATATCATGGCCTTTTTCGTGCTTGGTACATAATCTGGCTCGAATGCTATTATGGACGGTTAATAAAAAAATAACAGTAGCTAAGTAGGTGGCAGCCACAGCTGTAGTTAACATCCTTTCCATACCGCTTGGCGCTTTTCAATAAAGGCGTCAATACCTTCACTCACATCGCCTGCCATCATATTACAAGTCATCACTTCACTGGCATAGCCATAAGCATCTTCGACGCTCATATTCAATTGCTTATAAAACATATCTTTGCCAGTTCTTACCGCTACCGGAGATTTGGCGGTGATAGCTGTGATTAAAGACTGTAAGACTTGTTCTAATTGCTCTGCTGGGGCTACTCGATTGATCAATCCATATTGCAAGGCAGTATGTGCATCGATAAACTCACCAGTAATCAGCATCTCAAACGCTTGCTTACGAGGTAGGTTGCGACTGACAGCAACGGCAGGCGTGGAGCAAAAAAGCCCAACGTTTATCCCTGAAGTGGCAAATTTGGCTTCATCAGCGGCAACGGCCAAATCACAGGCGGCGACCAGTTGGCACCCTGCTGCTGTGGCAATGCCTTGCACTTTTGCAATCACGACTTGCGGCATACGATTAATAGTGAGCATCATGTGACTGCATTGTTGGAATAGGGCGCGCTGAAAGGCTTCATCTGAATGTGCGCGCATCTCTTTTAGATTGTGACCGGCACAAAACGCTTTACCATTTGCTGCAATGACGACTACACGGATATTGTCATCTTGAGCGATACTGTCCAGTTCCGCTTGTAGCGCAGAGAGTAGCTCAACGGATAAGGCATTGAATTGCTTTGGTCGGTTTAAGGTGAGGGTGACCACGCCACTTTTTCTATCGTCTTTTCTAATAACGAGAAAGTCGTCCATGGCTAAGGCAACGTCAGAGTTTGTCATTTATCATCCTTGATAATGGGTTATGTCGTTTGGTAGATGCTATGTATAGCTACCTAAATAGTAGCATGGCTTACCTCTTATATAATAGGTTGCTCATGTAGAAAGCAGACAAATAAAAATAGCGATCTCATATTCTGAGGTCGCTATTTGTTTATCAGTCAGATACAAGCCAAGGCTGTATTAAGCTGTATTTAGTATGCGCCTTCGCTATAAATAAGCTCGTAGCTGTGGCTGTATATCTCGACGATATTACCAAACGGGTCTTCCATATAAATCATGCGGTAAGGTTTTTCACCAGGGTAATAGTAGCGTGGTTTTTCCATACGCTTTTTACCACCTGCTGCAACGATGCGCTCAGCCAACTCTTCAACATTTGGATCTTGAACGCAGAAGTGAAAGATACCTGTCTTCCAATACTCAAAGTTGTTTTCAGGGTTTTCTTGATTTTTAAATTCAAAAATCTCAACACCGATACGGTCACCAGTAGATAGGTGAGCAATACGGAAGCTGCCCCAACCTGAACCGAATACTTCAGTACACATCTCACCAATCGGGCTATTATCTTCAACAATCTCAGTTGGTTCCATGATGGTGTACCAACCCATTACTTCAGTATAAAATTTTACGGCGGCTTCTAGGTCGGGAACTGAAAGGCCAATGTGCGAAAAACTCCTTGGATAAACGTTGTTCATAGCTTTTGCTCCTGTTAGTTGTACTCTTATTTAACGTGAGGCCAGTATACAAACATACGATTATTATGTAAAATTATCAAATATTATATAAATAATTATGTATCGTAATGATAAATATTACATGGTTGCGCACTTTTTGTGCGCTTGCCGAGTTCGGGCACTTTACTCGTACGGCTGAACGCTTACACATGACCCAATCTGGCGTGAGTCAGCACATACGCAAGCTAGAAGATCAGTTGGATACAGACTTACTGATTCGTCAAGGAAAGCAGTTTTCACTGACCAATGCAGGTGAGCAGCTCTATAAAGAAGCAGGCGAGATATTGCAGCGCTTATCAAATCTGGAGCAGCGCATCGGTGAAGATCCTCCTTATGAAGGATTGGTACGTTTGATGTCGCCTGGTAGTGTGGGACTCAAGCTATATCCGCAGCTTTTGACCTTACAACAGCAGCATCCAAAGCTAGTGATTGATTATCGCTTTGCTCCAAATTCTGATATAGAGAAGGCGCTTGCCAATCATGAGATTGACATTGGTTTTATGACGGATGTCTCAGATGAGGAGACAGTCAGTTGTAAGTCTATGGCTCAAGAAGCGCTAATATTAGTAACACCTGCAACTACGGTGGAGCCGAGCTGGGAGCATCTCACCGAGCTTGGTTTTATTGATCATCCAGATGGTGCACATCATGCAGGTATGCTACTGACTGCCAATTATGAACAATTCCAGCATATCAATGACTTTGAGAAAAAAGGCTTTTCTAATCAGATTGGTTTAATTTTAGAGCCAGTCAGTAGGGGTATAGGCTTTACCGTGCTACCTGCACATGCAGTGGCTGCTTATCCAAAGCCTGAGCTTATTAACAGTCATCATCTACCAGTTGCCGTTAGCGAGACGCTATATCTTGCGGTAAGACGACGGCATGCACTCTCTAATAGAATGTATACTGTCATTGATGAAGTAAAAAAATGGTTATAGATATTTTGAGAATGAATGATAAATGCACAGCTATCAAAGGTTAAATAGCTGTACATTTAATAGAAGCCGCTTATTTAATAGACTATCATTATTTCAAGTTTTGCCCAAGTTTGATACTCGCAGCGATATTTACAGCCGTGGTTTCAATATTGTCATAAGCCTGACTCAGTACGTTTTCGATGGTATCTACTTTTTGAATGCTAGGCATAACAATATTGAACTGGCTGGTTTGCGCAGGTTTGAGTCCGTCAACACTGCCGCAGATAGCGATAACAGGTGTATGGCTAGCCTTGGCGATTTGACTGATACCACCTGCCACTTTACCCATGGCTGTCTGCGCATCAAGCTTACCTTCGCCAGTGATAACGAGATCAGCCTCTGCGATATGCTGCGATAAATGAGCCACCTCAGCAACTGTGTCAAAGCCTGATTTTAGCTGAGCTTGAAAGAACGTCATCATCGCGTAGCCAAGACCACCAGCTGCTCCAGCGCCTTCGACATGTTGGCAGTCCTCATAACCGTGATGACCGCACATGGTGGCAAAGTGACTGAGTGCTTTATCTAAAGCTTTTACTTGCTCTGGACAAGCGCCTTTTTGTGGACCAAATACTGCGCTCGCACCCAAAAGACCACATAATGGATTGGTCACATCACAAGCGACTTCAAATACTGTGTCTAATACCTTTGCATGAAGATTTATATTATCAAGCCTATGTAGGCTAGCAAGTGCGCCACCACCATGAGTGAGTAGAGTGTCATTGATATCGTGAAATGTGATGCCTAATGCCATTAGCATGCCAAGACCTGCATCATTGGTTGCGCTACCACCTAGACCAATAACGATACGTTTAGCCCCTTCTTCTAACGCATCAGCAATCAGCTCGCCGACACCGTAACTGCTAGCAATGACAGGATTGCGTTCATCGCTTGTCAGTAGATGTAATCCGCACGCTTGAGCAACTTCGATGACAGCCGTAGCGTCGGGCAATAACAAATACTTTGCCGTTATCGGTCTCATCAGTGGATCATTGACAACCACTTCTTTCCAGCGTCCACCCAATACATAAGACAGTACCGCAGATGTGCCTTCGCCGCCATCAGCCATCGGCAATAGCTTATAATCAGCCTCTGGAAACACTTGACTGAAGCCAGATTGAATGGCGCGGCAAACATCCAATGCGTCTAAGCTTTCTTTAAATGAGTCGGGAGCAATTAAAATTTTCATGAATGTCTCTTTGAATCTCTTTAAATAAATACCAAGGTTAATAACCAGATAAAGACGATGCTGGTCACGCCTTGAATACCCGTTGCCATAGAATGGGCTTTGTAAGCCTGCGCCACACTCATACGACTAAACTGACTGACAATCCAAAAAAAGCTGTCATTGGCGTGCGAGATAGTCATGGCACCTGCACCAATGGCCATCACACAGAATACGCGACCAAGCTCACTGTCGAGACCAATTTGATCCAATAACGGCGCGATCATCGCAGAGGTGGTGACCAAGGCGACTGTGGTTGATCCTTGTGCCGTTTTTAGAGCAGCAGAGACAATGAATGGCATAAAAATACCAAGCCCTAACGCAGATAGCGTTGTGCCCAAATAGTCACCAATAGGTGTTACTTTTAGCATGGCACCAAATGCACCACCTGCGCCAGTAATCAATAGGATAGGCGCTGCCACAACCAAACCTTGCGCTATGCTGTCGCTAATTTGCTGTGTTTTTTGCTCAGTGTTAATTAGCAAGAAAGACAAGAATAAACCAATCAGCAATGCCGTGAGTGGATTGCCGATAAACACTAAAATATCTGTCAACGTGCCACTGCCAAATGGCGCACTTGGGAAGTTCGCAACAGACGATAAGCAAATCAATACGATAGGGACAATAATAGGCAAAAACGCCATTGTTGCTGACGGCATGCTGCTATAGTCGTCGCGTGTTTTCATGTTTTCAGGCAAAGTCGCTGCTGGCGCATCCAGTGCGTCGATATTGTCGGGAGCGACATTCAAGAAGCGATTAGACCACCACCAGCCAGCCAATACAGCAACCGCTGTCACCACCACACCAACCATGATGACCAAACCTAAATTGGACTCTAGTCCTAAGTTACCTGCTGCGGCAATTGGACCTGGGGTTGGTGGTACAAAGGTATGGGTTGCGTATAAGCCTGTCGCTAAGGCAATGCTCATCGCCACACTGGATACGTGTAAACGCTCGGCCAATGTTTCTTTTAATGAATTTAAAATAATATAGCCAGAGTCACAGAATACTGGCACTGAAACCACAGCACCAACGATAGACATGGTCAAAGTAGGGAAGCGAGGTCCCAAAACTTTGATGACCGTTTCTGCCATTACAATGGCGGCACCTGTTTTTTCAAGGATTAGCCCGATGATAGTACCGAAGACAATAACCAGACCGATGTAACCTAAAATACCGCCAAAGCCATCAGAAATGGTTTTAGCAACAGTATTAAGCGGCACTTGGTAAAATAGCGCTACTAAAAAGGCTGATAATATCAATACTAAAAAAGGATGCCACTTTAACTTTGCTGTGGCAAAAATAATAAAAAGAATGGTCAGCACAAGCCAAAATACGATCATTACTGTCTCTACATGTAGGGTTGATAGCGATAATTGTGGATGCTGCTACTGAGCTATTATTTCATTAATAGCAGCATCAATAGGTATATGGATTTTTAAAGGGGCATATTCTATAGTAAATCCAAGCTGCTAGGGAATCTATTCGGCTCATATTTGATTTTATTCATGGTAAAGCTTAGATACTCTGCTAGTATGTGCTTTTTGCTTCACACGTACCATTATCAGGATGCCTACCTTGACCATATTTACTGCGCCTACTATAGCCAATATAGAAAATGATGAATTACGTCTGCAGCTACAGCAGATTATAGACCTAAAAACCAAGCCGCTGGGCGCGCTTGGGCGAATAGAGGCACTCGCTGTGCAGTTGGGCATGATTCAAGGAACGATCACACCGCATATTGAGCAAGCGCAAATACGAGTGTTTGCGGCAGACCATGGTTTGACTAAGCATGGTACATCAGCGTTTCCTAGTGCTGTCACTGCGCAAATGGTTCATAACTTTTTGCAAGGTGGTGCCGCCATCAACGTATTGGCACGCCAGCATAATATTGAGTTAAAGGTTGTTGACGCTGGGGTGGATGCCGACTTTGCTCCTCATCCAAAATTGCTAGATTATAAAGTTCGCTATGGTAGCCGAGACGCGCTAACAGAGCCTGCGATGACAGAAATAGAATGTTTAGCAGCGCTAGAAAACGGCATGAAAGTCGTCAAGAATCTGGCGGGTAATCTGTTGATTGTTGGTGAAATGGGTATAGGCAATACTTCAGCAGCGAGTCTTTTGCTCGCAAGACTGGGCGACTTGTCTATTGCTGATTGTATCGGTCGCGGCACAGGGCTTGACGATGCAGGATTAGAGCATAAGACGGATATTTTGACGCAAGTATTAGAGCGTCATCAACAGGCACAAGCACCGTTTGATGTACTCGCTGCATTGGGCGGGCTTGAGATTGCCATGATGGCGGGTGCGCTGATTCAGGCTGCTAGTGAACGGCGTATTCTCCTGATTGACGGTTTTATTGCCAGTAGCGCATTATTGGTGGCTGAACGCCTAGCACCCGGTGTTGCTCAATACGCGATTTTTGCTCATCATTCTGTTGAGCCGGGGCACGCGCATTTATTGAAATCACTAAATGCTGAGCCTTTACTTAATATGGGCATGCGCTTAGGCGAGGGTAGCGGGGCTGCGCTCGCGTATCCATTGTTGCAATCCGCTTGCGCCATTATCAATGAGATGGCAAGTTTTAGTGACGCTGGTATCAGTGAGCAAAACAACTGATGTCACAATCATTAAACAAACCATCAAATCAGCTAGAGCCATCAAAACCGTCTTTGCCTAGACGAACCCTTGTTCAATTGATAAAGCATGAATGGATCTTGTTACTGGTCGCCATTCAATTTTTAACAAGATTACCAGTACCGCCATTTAAACATTATAATCCGCAATGGTTGCATCAGAGTAGCCGCCATTTCCCCGCAGTCGGTTTACTGGTTGGCTTACTCTGTGCTGGCGTGTTTTGGCTGGGCAGTCTGTTATTTACGCCCCTAGTTGCTGCAGTGCTGAGCACAGCTTTTGGAATTAAGCTCACTGGCGCTTTTCATGAAGATGGTCTTGCGGATAGCTGTGATGGTCTAGGCGGTGGTCTGACTCGCGAGCGCACACTGACTATTATGAAAGACTCGCGCCTAGGTACTTATGGTGTATTAGGTTTGGTGTCGGCGCTATTACTCAAAATTAGCTTACTTGCCTCGATGCCCATACCGATAGCTGTCATCGCGCTTATCATAGGACATACCGCGTCGCGTTTACTTTGCATTAGCCTGCTGTCTTTACTGCCTTATGGTGGAGAGATAGAACACGCAAAAGCCAAACCGATGGCGCAGCAGTTGACGCCAATACAAGGGCTATATAGCAGTGGCTGGCTAATAGTGGCTATTATTTTAGTCGCACTTATATTTCCCAATACGATGCAGCAGATTGGAATGGGTCAATGGTTGTTAGCCATGATACTGGCGCTGATAGCCACTGACTATATGCGACGTTTATTGCGCAGGCGCTTGGATGGTTACACGGGCGATGGGCTCGGTGCGACGCAGCAGCTTAGTGAAATTGCTATTTATATCGGACTGGCTGCTTCTATACCCTTTATTTAAATCAAATCGTCAACAAGGACCATACTCATTCATGATTCTCTATATTTGGCGTCATCCCAAACCGATGAATACTGAAGGAATTTGTATTGGACAAACTGATATCGGCGTCGATAAACGTAAGTTGAAACGTCTTGCCAATAAAATCGAGCGCTTTGTGCGTTTGCATCAATTACCAAAAATAATTTGGGTCAGCCCCTTACAACGTTCACTAAAAGTCGGGCAAATATTAGCGCAACGTGGTTTTGAGTGTCGCGTCGCGCCTGAATTGGCTGAGATTCATTTTGGCGAATGGGATGGATGTCGGTGGGCGCAAATCACTAAGCAAGAGATTGATGAGTGGTGTCATAATTTTGCCCATTTTGCCCCCAGTCATGGAGAGAGCTTACAGCAGCTATTTGAGCGTGTTGAAGGTTGGTTGGTTAAGGTTTCAGCTGAACAAAAAGATAGCCCAGTATTAGTCATCGGTCATGCAGGCTGGATAAATGCAGCCAAGATAATAGCTGCTGACCAAGAAGTGCCGAAAACAGCCGCTGAGTGGCCGCGCTCTGTCGCATATCTGTCCTGTAATCGTATTGATATTTAATTAAAAAAACGGCCATTATGTTGACCGTTCTTAAATTTTGAATGCTTTTGAGTGCTTTTGAATAGTTCAGGAGGCTGCTAGCTTTCAGCTTGTAGCTCATCGATCTTTTCAAAGTAAGCTCTCTCGTTTTCTGCTAAGCCTAGGTTCGAATCAAAGCTCACATAAATGCCTCTATCATCCAGTGTTGCATACCAGTGGTCTGCATCATTATCGGTTAGGATTTGAAAGTATTTATTATTAACGATTCTACCCACCTTATAAATTTCACCTTCGCTATAAAAATGATTGCCTTGGGTGCAGCGTAATTTGTCGTCAGTATTTATCATGTCATTGCAGCCTATCGTTATCTAAATAAAATCTATCAATTAAATACAACGAGCATATCAACTCAAGTGACAATAATAAAGATGACTTTATAGGTAGTATCTTATTGTTAAGTATAGGCTTTCCAAGCTATTTATTACAAATAGTTGCTAGAATATATCACTGTTCAAGATACCTGATAAAATCATCAATTAAGCGCGATAGCAAAACGCAAAAAAGCCAGCAACATGACGTTACTGGCTTTTTTAGACTAGATCTAGATATTCAAAAAATTACTCTTCTGAATAATCTTCGTTCTCGTCTTCAACTTCTGTTGCTGACTCTTCGTTGTCGCCATCTTCAGAAAGAATGGTAACTAGAATAGTAGCGGTAACGTCATGATGTAGCTGAATATCAACATTGTATTCGCCAACTTGACGTAAAGTGCCTTCAGGAAGCTTGATTTCAGCACGGTCTACTTCTAGACCTGAGTTAGTCAATGCTTCAGCAATATCGCGAGTACCGATAGAGCCGAATAGTTTGCCTTCGTCGCCTGATTTAGCACGCATGATGACATTAACGTCAGTTAGCGCATCAGCACGTTCTTGAGCAACAGCTACTTCTTTCGCTTCTTCAGCTTCAAGCTCNNGCACGACGTGCTTCGAACTTTTCAATGTTAGCTGCAGTAGCAGGTAGTGCTTTACCCAAAGGGATAAGAAAGTTACGTCCGTAACCTGGTTTCACATCGACAGTTTCACCGAGTTTACCAAGGTTGACGATACGCTGTAACAAAATAATTTGCATGAGTCATTCCTAGTTAAAGTTAACGGTTAACCCTGATGGTTATCAGTGTATGGAAGTAGCGATAAATAACGAGCTTGCTTGATAGCAGTCGCTAGTTGACGCTGATATTTAGTAGATGTACCGGTAATGCGGCTTGGTACGATTTTACCATTATCACTGATGTACTGTTTTAGCAATTCAACATCTTTATAATCGATGTGAGTGATGCCTTCAGCAGTGAAACGGCAGAATTTGCGACGGCGATAGAAACGTGCCATGAGTATTCTCCTTTAATTAGTCTTCACTGTTGTCGTTGTCGTCATTATCGTTTTCACGACTGTCTGGACGACGAGTAGTTGCTTTGCGTGCGCGTTTTTCATCGGCATTCTTGGCTAACTGCGACTCTTCAGTGACAGCGTCGTCACGGCGCATAACTAGACTACGAATGATCGCGTCGTTATAACGGAATAATTCTTCAAGTTCAGCCAAAGTTTCACCGTCAGTTTCAATGTTGAAAAGAACGTAATGAGCTTTATGAATCTTGTTAATTGGGTAAGCCAGTTGACGACGACCCCAATCTTCTAGACGATGGATTGTGCCGTTGTTGTCTTGAACCAACTTGATATAGCGTTCAACCATGCCGACCACTTGGTCGCTTTGGTCTGGGTGTACAAGTAACACCAGTTCGTAATGTCGCATTATGACTCCTTACGGATTAGTAGCTATTAACCCTATGTTAATAGCAAGGAGATTTATAAGGTAAGCCC
>NZ_DKHR01000053.1:24472-110002 GCF_002453835.1 Psychrobacter sp. UBA6739 | reverse complement strand
CACTATCATCAAAAAGGCTGCCTAATCTAATAGCAGCCTTTTTGTTGGGTCATTTAATACGATTAATCTCTGTATTTATGAAGAAGCAGAGACGTTTTTATAGTAATGCGGTAAGATAAATATCTTGTCAAAACCCAAGGTAAAAATAAAGGTATAAACCAAGAAAAATAGCAGTAACGCCGCCTCCATCATAAAAGCTTTGATTAAGCCAACATCATACCAAATCATATAAAGTGGTAAGCAAATCAACACCAATCCACCTTCAAATCCTAAAGCATGCGCACTGCGAATGAGTAAGGTACGCTTTGCCACCTGCTTGCGACGTTCCCACGCTTCAAAAGCTGTATTGTATAAGAAGTTCCAAATCACCGCTGCAAATGAGACCATCACAGCAACTGGTAAGGATTCTGCCGCGTCGCTACCGCTCAGCTTCATCAATACGAAAGTAGAAGAAATGATAGCGATAAGCTCGAAAATAGTCACATAGACGATACGACGTTTGAGTGGGGATAAAGTAATCAACCAAGACTCCAAAGCACTTAAGCGTAAACAAAAAAGTGCCTATCAAAGTATCGGTCCGTCCCGAGATAGAAAAGATAGATTCAGTACAGAGCCACGGTTTCCGCCTGCCCTTGTATTATACAGAAGATAGGTTAAAAAATCAGTTATCACATTTGTAAACAGGTATAAGCAATTCTATTAACGATTGGCACCTGTTTTCAAACGGATTATTTTGCTGGCGGGCCCCATTGATTGATTTCAGGCTTGGTATCGCTTGCTAAAAATACCAGTAGTATAATGGAGCCTATCAGTGGGACAACGCCTATCAAAAACCACCATCCTGAGCGGCTCGTGTCATGTAAGCGGCGGATAGTCACGGCAAGCCCAGGCAGAAATAAACCCAGCGCTGCGACTATATAAAATAAACCTGTCTCTGAGCTGAATATGATGGCATCTAGTATCATAGCAATGATGACCACTCCCATCTGTACTAGAAAAAAATACCAATACTCTTTGCGCCTTGCGCGACCAGAGAAATTGGTATAATTTCTCAAGCCTTTTTTGAACCAGTCGATGATGCCATAGTTTGCTTCAGCGCTATGATTATTATTCATTACAGAGTTATTCAAAGGTGGCGGCGTCGCTTTATCAAGCATACTTCTACTTTCTATCGGATTTGTCATTTTTAGTCTCTAAAGGTGAAAGTCGCTGATTAAGAATTAATGAGCAGCTTACATTATAATTACTCAATAAAAGTTTGCAAAGACTTATTAATATTTTTGAACTTGTAACATAACAAAAAACCCCGCATCATGACGATACAGGGTTTTTCTTTAAAACTTAAAAACGTTTGGCTTAAATTTGAACCAAGATTAGGTCAATTGAGCAACGTTAATTTTGTCGGCTTCTTCAGTATAAGAATCCATACGATCGAAGTTCATGTACTGATACACTTCCTCGCCCATGCTATCAAGCATACCAGCGTACTGCTGATATTCTTCGTTGGTTGGCAATTTACCAAGTACCGCTGCTACGGCTGCAAGCTCTGCAGAAGCTAGGTATACGTTAGCACCTTGACCGAGACGGTTCGGGAAGTTACGAGTTGAGGTTGATACCGCCGTAGACTTCGGTGCGATACGTGCTTGGTTACCCATGCATAGTGAACAACCTGGCATCTCAGTACGAGCGCCGGCTTGCGCGTAGATGTTGTAGTAACCTTCTTCCATCAACTGACGCGCATCCATCTTAGTCGGCGGCGCAATCCATAGACGAGTTTTCAAACTACCTGCTGGTACGTCTTGTAGCAGTTTACCCGCAGCNNTCTGGATCGTTCGGGCAGCAAAGGATAGGCTCTTTGATAGTGCTCATATCGATAGTCATATCGATGGCGTATTCTGCATCAGCATCAGCACGCAATAGGCTTGGGTTTGCTAGCCATTCTTGCATCTGCTCGATACGACGGCTAATCGTACGCGCATCGCCATAGCCTTCTGAGATCATCCATTTAAGTAGTGTAATGTTTGAGTTTAAATACTCAGTCACTGATGCTTCAGACAAAGTGATGGTACAACCAGCAGCACTACGCTCAGCTGAGGCATCAGATAACTCAAATGCTTGCTCAGCGGTCAAGTCTTCTAGACCTTCGATCTCTAAAATACGACCATTGAACTCGTTGATTTTGCCTTTCTTATCAACGGTCAATAGACCTTCTTTGATCGCTTGATAAGGGATCGCATGAACCAAGTCACGCAACGTGATACCAGCTTGACGTTCGCCAACGAAGCGGACACGGACAGATTCAGGCATATCAAGTGGCATAACACCAGTCGCTGCTGCGAATGCTACTAGACCAGAACCTGCTGGGAATGAGATACCCATTGGGAAACGAGTATGCGAGTCACCACCAGTACCGACGGTATCTGGAAGTAGCATACGGTTCAACCAGCTATGAATGATACCATCACCTGGACGTAAGCTTACGCCGCCACGGTTCATGATAAAGTCAGGTAGTGTGTGCTGAGTTTCAACGTCAACTGGCTTTGGATAAGCCGCCGTATGACAGAATGACTGCATGACTAAGTCTGCTTGGAAACCTAGGCAAGCCAAATCTTTTAGCTCATCACGAGTCATCGGACCAGTCGTATCCTGCGATCCTACAGTCGTCATTTTAGGCTCACAGTACATGCCCGGACGTACGCCCTCTAGACCACAAGCTTTACCGACCATTTTCTGTGCAAGGGTAAAACCTTTACCCGTATCAACTGGCTCTTCTGGCTTAGCAAAGATATCTGAATGTCCAAGACCCATGTATGCGCGAGCACGATTGGTCAAACCACGACCAACGATCAATGGAATACGACCACCAGCACGAACTTCATCAAGCAATGTTGGTGAGTTCAATTTGAACGTAGACAACACTTCATCTGAATCATGCTTAGTGATTTTGCCTTCATAAGGATAGATGTCAAACACATCACCCATGTTTAGGTTATCAACGGCTACTTTTTCGATTGGCAATGCGCCAGAATCTTCCATGGTGTTAAAGAAGATAGGAGCGATATTGTTACCTAATACGAGACCGCCGCCACGTTTGTTTGGCACGTTAGGGATATCATCGCCCATGAGCCACAATACTGAGTTGGTCGCAGACTTACGGCTAGAACCCGTACCAACCACATCACCAACATAAGCAAGTGGATGACCTTTTTCTTTTAGTGCTTCGATTTGCTTCATTGGACCAACAACGCCCTCTTCGTCAGCAGTGATACCGTCGCGAGAGTTTTTGTGCATAGCCAATGAATGCAACGGGATATCAGGACGGCTCCACGCATCTTGAGCAGGCGACAAGTCATCGGTGTTGGTTTCGCCAGTCACTTTAAACGTCGTGTAAGTCGTCTTTTCTGGTACAGCATCACGGTTCAAGAACCATTCAGCGTCAGCCCAAGATTGAACCACTTCTTTAGCGATAGCATTGCCCGCTTCTGCTTTTTCAGTCACGTCATTGAACGCGTCAAACACCAGTAACGTCTTTTTCAACGCTTCAGCAGCATCTTGTGCTACTTCCGCGTCATCCAGTGCCGCAACCAATGGTTGAACGTTGTAGCCACCTTGCATCGTGCCTAGGATTTGAACGGCTTTTTGCTTGCTAATAAGTGGTGAAGAGGTTTCACCCTTAAGGATCGCTGCTAAAAACGCTGCTTTAACGTAAGCCGCTTGGTCAACGCCAGCAGGAATACGGTTTTCTAGCAGGTTCATCAAGAACGCATCTTCGCCTGCTGGTGGATTCTTTAGTAGTTCAACCAACTCTGCTACTTGTTTTTCATTCAATGGTAGCGGAACCGTTCCTAGCTCAGCACGTTCTTCGACATGTTTACGATAAGCTTCTAACACAATAGTCGTCCTCGTCAGTTGGGAGTATTAGTACATTACGTGGGTAGTCAGCATGACCGCCTGCGTCTATATACTAGATGGAATAATTATTGGTGCAATCATAGCTTAAAACGCCCTAAATGTTAATGGCTCAGCCTTTAAAAGGCTCATAAAGCGGTTATAAAGGGCTCATATTGAACATTTATTATATAAATAGTACCATCAACAATATGATTGAGCAGCCTTGCACAATCGATATACAGCTTGTCATTTTAGTCAAGCACCCCTCGATTTATGAGTAAATAAATACGCTGTGACTGCTAGACGCTTTGTAGGATATTATTTGATAAAATATCATCTTGATACGATAGCTTAGAGAAAATATCACTTAGAAAAATAACGCTTGAAAAAACAGCTTTTATTAACCATATACTAAACGAATAAACATTAAGGATGATGATATGGATAGTAGTGCAATGGAAAACAAAAATAGAGAAAACAGCCATATGGAAAACAGCCATATAAAGAGCAACGCTAATTATCAAAACGGTCTGAAAGTTCGCACCGAAGTAATGGGTGAGGCACATGTCAAACGCTCGCTTGACAGCACGACTGGATTTACCCAACCATTACAAGACTGGATTATTGAGCACGCTTGGGGCAGCACATGGCAAGATGACTCAGTATTGCCACGCAAATATCGCTCATTAATCACCATCGCTTTTTTAATTGCGCAAAAAAGCCCCACTGAGCTAAAAGGGCACATTCGAGGTGCCATCAATAATGGCGCAAGTGTCGCTGAGATTCGAGAAGTATTAATGCACAGCTTGCCTTATTGCGGGGCACCTGCTACTCAAGAAGCGTTTCGTGCTGCCATAGAAATCCTGAATGAGTTGGATATTGATATAGATATTTAAAACTATGGTTGCGAGACAAACCATAGTAGCCTTAATGATCCACCTCAAAATGATCAGTTAAACATTATTCATTGAAAATTAGCCCCTAAGTTTCTGCTATAATGTCCTCACTCACAACACATTCTAATAATTCCATAAACCCTTATACTATAAAGGGTTAAGAGATACTTTATTATGACAACTGCCGTACAAACACATGTGCCTGCTGCTAAGGTCAAACCTAAAAAAGCCATCCAAGGCGAAAAACTACGTGGCTATGATAAAGTTGCCCGTATCCCAATTAAAGTGATTCCGACCATCGAGGCCAAGAAAAAGCCAGATTGGATTCGGGTTAAAATGTCCTCGCCCGCTGAAGTAGATCGTATCAAAGCCACCTTGCGCGAGCAAAAGCTCTATACCGTTTGTGAGGAAGCGGCCTGCCCTAACCTGCCGCAGTGCTTCGCTGATGGCACCGCGACCTTTATGATTATGGGTGATATCTGTACCCGTCGCTGTCCGTTCTGTGACGTCGGTCATGGTCGTCCGAATGAGCTAGATGCAGATGAGCCGCGTCACACTGCCGAGACTATTTTAGGTTTGCAGCTTAAGTATGCGGTAATCACCTCTGTGGATCGTGACGATCTAAAAGATGGCGGCGCGATGCATTTCGTTGAAGTGCTCAATGAATCTCGCGCACTTAGCCCGAATTGCCTCATTGAAATATTGGTGCCTGATTTCCGTGGTCGTATGGATATCGCGCTAGACTTGTTAACTGAAACACCGCCAGATGTCTTTAACCATAACATCGAAACCGTGCCTCGCCTGTATAAAGCGTTCCGTCCAGGCTCTGACTATCAGCATTCGTTAGATTTGCTCAAGCTCTATAAAGAGCGCCGTCCTGATATCGCGACCAAGTGTGGTTTTATGGTCGGTCTTGGTGAGACTGAAGAAGAAATTTATGCGCTACTTGACGATTTAAAGGCACATAATGTGGATATGATTACGGTTGGTCAGTATCTACAACCCAGTAAAAACCACGCGCCTGTCGATCGTTACGTCCATCCAGATGAGTTCCAGCGTTATATGGACTATGGTAAAAAAATCGGCTTCTTTAACATTTGGGCAGGCCCAATGGTACGCTCAAGCTACTTTGCCGATCGTCAATATTACGGCGAAGACTGCCCTGCACCGATTCGTAGCAAAAAAGCCTTGGCAGCAGAAGGCAAACTTGGCTGCTAAGTGTCGGGGTTTAATGAGCTAATACTTAAAACTTAAGCTGAGCATGTAAAAAGGGTGAATAACATTTTATGTTATTCACCCTTTTTTTAGCTTTAATAGATTTTTAAAACCTTCAACCGCAACGTCTTAAATGGTTAAAGTGGGCGTTGGCTCGCCACTGTTTCTAGTATTAAGGATGGCGATAGCAATAACGATCACGCCACCCACTAGACCAGTCGTTATTCCAGGATAGATTAACAGCAAAGCTCCGATTGCCAAAATAACGCGTGTTACTGGGCTCATATCGCTTTTAAAATAACCTTCTAATGCTGCACTAAGTGCGAGAACACCCGTAATTGACGTCAATACTACCGTGATAATATCGATAATAGGTGGTAGCGGGAAGTCCTTAGCAGTTACCGCAAGCCCAGTAGGATCAATCATTAACATCGCTGGACTATAGATAAACATAAACGGCACGATAAATCCGGCGAGTGCCAGTTTGAGCGATAAGAACCCTGTCTTCATCGGATCGCCACCAGATATACCCGCACCAGCAAAGGCTGCCAGACACACAGGCGGTGTAATATTGGCAAAAATACCAAAGTAGAAAACAAACATGTGCGCCGACAAAATTGGAATATCAAAACCAGCTAAGGCTGGTGCTGCCATCGTTGCTGTAATAATATAGGCAGGAATAGACGGCAGTCCCATGCCCAATACCATCGAGGCAAGCATGGTCAAAATGAGCGTGAAAAATAACGAACCTGCACCAAGTGTGACAATTGATGAGGTCATCACCGTTCCAAAGCTGGTTAGACTCACGACTCCGATGATAATACCGACGACTGCACAAGCAGCCATTACCGCGAGCGACTGGCGTGCGCCATCTTCTAATGCACCCAAAATGTCAGAGAAACCCATTCTGGTCTCTTTTCGCAGCATACTGACCATGACAGTAAAACCAATGGTATAAGCCGCTGCATAACCAACGGGCACATTTCTGATTAATAAGAAAATCAAAAATACAATCGGTAGCAGCATATGACCGCGGGCTTTTAACACTTCTTTCACGGCTGGCAAGCTTTCTTTAGCGATACCTTTTAGATCACGACGACCAGCGCGAAAATGCACCTGCGCAATGACGCCCAGATAATACAATATCGCTGGCAATAAGGCCGCCAACGCAATTGTGCTATACGGCAAGCCTGTTGTCTCCGCCATGATAAAGGCACTCGCGCCCATAATTGGCGGTAATATTTGCCCGCCAACAGAGGCACTTGCCTCAACGGCACCCGCAAAATCTTTGTGGTAACCAACCTTTTTCATGAGTGGAATGGTAAAGGCACCAGTACTGACCACGTTTGACAAAGCAGAGCCATTAATACTACCCATAAAGCCACTAGAAATCACTGCTACTTTTGCCGGACCACCTTTTTTGTGACCCGCGATTGCCAATGCCAAATCATTAAACAGCTGTCCCATCCCTGAGCGCGCTAAGAATGCACCAAAAAGAATGAATAAGAAGATAAAAGTGACCGATGCACCAATCGCAACAGAATATAAACCTTCCGTTTTTAAGAATAATTGACCAAAGATATCACCCATGTCATAAGGACGAGTCAGTAACCGGTCTGGCATAAAGTCCAAATGGCTGACTAACGGATACGCCAAAAATATCCCTGCCAATATCGGTAAAATCCAACCTGTGATACGGCGACTGCCTTCTAATACGCAGACCACTGTAATCAGCGAAAATATCACATCCATCTGATTGGCCATACCGCCACGTGAGGTCACGATATCTTGATACTCATATATGAGATAAGCCATGCCAGACAATGACAGGGCAAACCATATCCAGTCATACCATGCCACGCGCTGACGGCTGCTTTTTTTACTTGCGGGGAAAATTAAGAAAATTAAGGCAAAACCAATGCCCACGTGTACAGAGCGCTGTAGCAGCGCTGGCATGGGATTAAAGGTGATATATAAATGAAACAGTGAATATAAAATGCAAAGTCCAGCGATAAAATACTTCACTGGCCCTTGAGTGATGTGCCTTGTGATGGATTCTCTATCATACTTTTCTAATATGGCTTTATTGTGGGCTTGCACCTCAAGTTCAGCGTCAATATGAGTATCAGCATCCGTGTTGGAATGTATAGGCAAGTCGTTATTGATATGGTTATCTGACATCGTTGTCACATTATTGTGATCCATCACTTGGGAGTTCATGACACAAATCCTTGTTAAATCTATCAATGAAACCATACGTTGTCGGCATGATCGTTACTTCAGAATAGTCTGGCACCCAGCGATGAATGAGCATCTGGTAGTTACCATAGTCAATCTCACCTTTGGTAAGCCGTGAGACCACCCAATTAAGCTTAGGCAATTTCTCATTGATTTGATAACCCAGATAGCCAGGTTTTTGTATGGGAGCAAGCGCTTCGGTTGAGGGTGTACCCGCCCCAAAAGCTTCAAAATAAGTGGTGGTCAGCAGCAATTCAGCGTCTTCTGTACTACTGCTGTCTATACGTTGATATTGCTCTTCCCACCATTGTTTTTCTACAGAGTGTATCCAGCGCAATTGAAAATTTGGCTCGACAAAGTAGCAAACTTTATCATTAGCACCATCAACGCCTGCGACACGCACTTCCACCACAGGCTGACGGACAAAGAGATGCCATAGCGTAAAAAAAACCAGCGCGGCAATGCCTGCCACGCCAATCAATAACCCTAAACGCTTATTTAGCTGATTGCTCATCATAGTACTTTTTAGCGCCAGGATGGATAGGTGCGACCATACCTTCACGAGCGGTTGCTAAGCTAATATCATTAGCCGCTTGGTGCGCTGTTTTTAGACCGTCTAAATTGTCAAATAACGCTTTGGTCAGCTTGTAACCATCTGCTTCAGACAACTCAGAGCTAACCAATAGAGCATTCATGATTGCTGCGGTTGGAATCGCGGCGTCATTGCCATAAGTGCCAACAGGAATCTCAAAAGTCTTAAAGTAAGGCTTAGTCGCAATGATTTCTTTTAGCTTGTCTTGATTGATGGTGATCAACTGTAAGTCTAAGCCCTGCTCTAGCTCCATCAATGAAGAGTTTGGCAGACCACTACTAAAGAAAGCTGCTTCAATTTTACCCGCTTTCATACCGTCCGCTGCTTCCGCAAAGCCTAAATAGTCAACGGTCACATCATCATATATGATACCAAACCCTTCTAATAGCGTCCGAGCATTTACTTCTGTGCCAGAGCCTTGATCGCCCACAGCGATGCGCTTACCACGTAAGTCTTCAATATTTTTGATGCCAGATTTTTTGGTGGTGACAATTTGCACCACATTAGGGTACAAGACTGCAATCTGTTGGATGTTGGTTATCGGCTTATCAAAGTTGTTTTTTCCTTCGATCGCGTCGGTGACTACATCACTGAGCGCCAATACCATGTCGACTTTACCTTGGGTTAATAGGTTGACGTTTTCGACTGAAGCCCCAGTAGTTTGTGTTTTTGAGTTGACCCCAAAGGTTTTGACATAGACCTCTGATAATGAAGTGCCGATGATGTTATAAGGGCCAGATGCTCCGCCAGTGGCGATGGTAAGAAACTTGGTATCAAGCTTGTCGGCAGCAGTGTCAGTAGCAGCGCTATCTATTGCCGTACTGTCAGTACTTTCTGAACTTGGTGATGAGCATGCCGTCAGACCTAAAGTGGCGCTTAACATTGCTGATAAAAGTAACGGGGATTTTAGAGAGTTGAGCATTGAATTCATCCTTGAAATAATCGAGTTAATACACTTAACGGCACCAATATATCAATAGTAATGCGTTACAGACCTGTAATAATATAGCAATTCTTGCTATAAATAAACTGCCATCCAGATTCCCTCTACACTCACACTTTGTATGCGAAGCTATTTAAGTAAAGGCGCAGCCGTTCTTGTAATGAATTAATAGCCAAATATAGTTTTGCTATGCGGAACAATGTTTCATTAGACAGTTCATTTAAACAAAGTCTGTGTCTATTGTAAACCTTTATAATCATCTAAATACAAACGAGGTTATTTGACCAAAAAATACTGATATAAAATGACTCAATGGTCGTTCTTAATGCATTTTCATCATACTGTAGGATTGATTATATTTTATATATAAACCCTAAGCGGTTGTCTTGTAAGGCAGCTCACTTAAAGTAGATCCCTTCTAAATTTACAAATTCGTCACCACATATCTTGGCAACGTTATCTATTACTCTAAAAACAGGGAAAACCTTTATGACAATATCTAGTGTAGAAAAGTCAGCGGCAGTATCGGTATCTGCTGATATCGCCATCATTGGCGGTAGTGGTCTTTATCAGATGCAAGATTTAACCAATAAACGTAGTGTCAGCATATCGACACCTTACGGCAAACCCTCTGATGATATTGTCTTAGGTGAATTGAATGGCGTGACGGTCGCTTTTCTAACTCGTCATGGTCAAGGTCACAAATTCACCCCTTCCGAAGTGCCTTATCGTGCCAATATTTATGCCCTCAAAACCTTGGGCGTACGTTACGTCATTTCGGTATCGGCAGTGGGCTCATTAAGAGAAGCGCTTAAGCCCTTAGATATGGTCATTCCCGATCAAATGATCGATATGACTAAGCATCGAAAAAGTAGTTTCTTTGGGGAAGGTGCAGTGGCACACGTCGCGATGGCTGATCCTTTATGTCCTAAAGTCGCGGATATTCTAACGCGTGCTTATGTTCATGCGCAGATAGTCGAAGGTCAATGTCATGCAAAAGCCACGTATGTCTGTATCGAAGGGCCACAGTTTTCCACTCGTGCAGAGTCACACTGGTATCGCCAAATGAATGCTGACATCATCGGTATGACCAATATGCCAGAGGCTAAGCTTGCTCGTGAAGCGAGTATGGCTTACGCGACGCTAGCATTGGTCACAGATTTTGATAGTTGGCATCCTACCGAAGAGGATGTCAGCGCCGATTATGCCATAAGAAATCTAATGAAAAATGCTGAAAACGCTCAAGCAGTGATTAAGCAGGCGGTCGCCATACTCGCTGTAGAACAGCCCGACTCTATTGCCCATACGGCTTTAGCTCAAGCGTTAGTCACGCCAGTAAAGGCGATGAGTGAAGAGACTAAAAATAGACTTTCAGCATTATTGCCTTAGCAGTATGCATTTATGGTCAACAAAAAAGCCATCAAACTATAATCAACCTAATAGGGTCAACAAAATAGCTCGATGGCTTTTTCATACCTAAAAACCTCGAATGATAAGGCATTCTCAATTCTTAATAACTTTATAACCATCAAGCCAGCCATTTGGCAGGTACTGTAAATCTTCAGGCTCATCGATATCAGGCAAAGGCGCTAACAACGCTACAGACCAGCTCAATTCTGCCAAACGCTGTTGAGTAACCTTTGCGACGCTCGCCGTACTCCATTCGATATTGCTAAATAAGCGAGCAGCAACTTGCTTAAAACCAAACAGTGCATAGCCACCATCAAAAGCGGGAATCATGACGCTATCTTGTGTTTCTAACTGCTGGGCAGCCTGTCGAATACGAATGGTTGTAAGACTAGGACAGTCCGTACCTATCAAGATAACGTGCTCGAAATGTGCTAATGCTTGCTGACTGGCGGTTAACATACGCAAACCCAAGTCTCCCTCTGCTTGCGCTGAACAATGCAGTGAGTCAGGCAAATTAAGCAGTTGCCAGCATGGATCAGTTGGCGCAGGACTGACACATAACTCAACCGTAAAGCCGGTAGCGACGGCTTGCTCTATACTATGCAATAGTAGTTTATGCGCTATTTGCGCGGCACCTTCAATACCAAGAGCTGGCTGCAAGCGCGTTTTTGCCATGCCCTGTGCGGGGAACTTGGCGAAAAGAATAATGCAAGTTTGTTGGTTTTGATTCATGGTAAGAGCTTATTCTTTGTAAGAGCTTATTCTTTTATTTATAATAACGCGCTTTGATATTATCAGCCGATACGCCGCGCCAATAATCAAAGCGTAGATGCCACATCAAAATAATCGTCCGCCAAGTGCCGTGCTGTTGCCAGCGTCTTGCTGATGTGATGACTTTACTTTTTAAACAAGCAGGTTTAGCAATACCTTTTAACTGTTTGCAAAGCTCGACATCTTCCATCAACGCTTGGTTAGGATAGCCACCGATTTGCTTAAATAAAGACTGGCTAATAAAAATAGCTTGGTCGCCTGTCGCGATTCCGCTCAACCGTGAGCGCCAATTAATCATTTGACTGACCAATCGCAGTGTCGGTTGACGACTGGCTATTTGCACATCAAAACGTCCCCACTCTGCCCGTTTCATCACTTCAGAAACACTCTCTATAGCATCCATTGGCAATTTCGTATCGGCATGCAAAAAAAGCAATACCTCACCAGTTGCTAACGCTGCGCCTGCATTCATTTGCAGCGCGCGTCCTGCTTTAGACTCAGTCATTTGCCAATCAATTTTACGATCATTATCAAGCATTAACTCATTAATAAAACTGCGGATTATGCCAATAGAATCATCGTTTGAACCACCATCGACCACTATCACTTGCTGAGGGTTTGGATTTAGCTTGTTGATATTATCAAACAATAAAGGCAAATTATCTGCCTCATTGAGCACTGGAATAATAATAGAAATCGTCGCAATAGCCGTCATAGTTAGCAGTACTCTTACTTGTTGTTACCATTATTTCTTATTAAGGCTCCAATTGTAATCGGTATAACCAATCTTCATTTTACCCGCTTTTAGATCAGTGGTTTGCGACTTGTTAAGCCCCAAGGAAGAACTATAACGAGCCAAAAACCCTTCTAAATTATTAGTACCGCGCCAGCTAGTCTCAAAGTCTTCTTTATACCATTTAAAAATTGGCGAGACCTCTAACGTATTACCTTTGAGACGGTTGCGACTGCTATCCGCGAGGAATTTACTCGTCACTTGCTCTAATTGTTTATCTAATTTACTCCCTGTAAAAGCATCATTTAATAGCGCAGGACAGCCGATGCTCGCACAATTTACGGCAAAGTGAATACGTGGTTCGTTATAGCGTTTAGAGCCACGGATTAGATTGTGCTCGATGTCATCAAGCGAACGCTTCTTGCCTAATAGCGTGACGAAATCCTGTTTCCATGGCGAACCAAATATTCCACCAATATCTTTAATCGACTTGATGTTAGGATATTTAGTCAAGACTAGCTCTACAGTGCCAGCGTTATAGACGTTGATCAAAAATGCCAATTGCTCATCTTTACTCCAAGCGTTAAATTCCGACTGGCTGATTTTACCAGTCGCCGCCATGTAGCTATCAAGTTTGCTTTGATCCGCTTTCATACCGTTGTAATTAACGACTGAGGCTTTGCCACCATTGGTCATGGTGACGTTTTTATTCAGTAAACTATCCCAAGTGCTGTGATTAAAATCCGCATAACTTGCCATACTGGCTAACAGGATAGAAGTGGTCACTGCCGTTTTGATTAATAAACCACTGCTTAAAAAAAGGCTTTTACTATTAAGTCTTGTACTATTAAATACTGACATGATTGACTCCGGTTAAATCGAGGATATTTCTTCTATCGTCCGATCTGTTGTCTCTTCTTCTAGCGCACCACCGCAGCTACTTCCTTGCCCTGCCGTACAGCCATAGCAATGGTCTGCAATGGCAATGTCATCGCCAGCAGAATTTTGCGTTAACAAATCGCTTAGATGACGACGGGATTTGTTGGGCACCGGAATCTCTAATTGCTGGTTAAAATCACAATCAAACAGTTCTCCTAACCAATTGACACTGATGGTCGATCGGCACATGACTTCGGTCAAATTAGCGGCCACATAATTGGCTTTGAGCAAATCCATATAGGGGTGAAATTGGTTTTTAGCCAATAGCACCGCACCAAAGCGCTGAATCGGCATATTGGTCAAGGCAAATAACTGATGGAATTCGATATCGAAATGTTCTTTTAACTCGTGCTTATAATCTGCTTCAAGCTGCTGTTGATTGGGCGGCAGCGTGGCACCTTGCGGATTATAGACGAGATTAAGCGTTAAGTTTGAGCCAGCTTTGCCATAACCTAAGGCATTGAGTTTATGCAGTCCCAATATACTGTCATCAAATGCGCCTTTACCGCGCTGCTTATCGACGTTTTCTAATGAATAACAGGGCATTGAAGCCACCACTTCGACCGCATTGTCTGCCAAAAACTGTGCCATGTCCTCAAAGCCTTCTTCCATCAGGATAGTCAGATTACAGCGATCAATTACTTTTACACCCAAGGCACGTGCGGCTGTGACTAAATACTTAAAGTCTTCATGCATCTCAGGCGCACCGCCCGTTAAATCAAGCGTCTCAATATTTTGTGCTTGCAAGACTTCTAGAATCAACTCAACCAACTCACGCGACATCATCTCTGTGCGGTAAGGACTGGCAGCCACATGACAATGCACACAAGACATATTGCATAAGTAACCCATATTGACCTGTAGCGTGGTTAACTCACGACGTTTGATCGCTGGGAAATCCGTGTGCTCGAGTAATTCGATAGTTGATTTCATAATGGTATAAAACCCCGTTGGTAGCACCTCTAAAGCAAAAAGGATGACGCAAAAATAAAAGGTTAAAAAAAGAAAAATTCACACGCAAGCAATTGCTTTTTATGACTATTTCATAAAATTATCATCTCATTTCCAGTCTTGTCACTTTACGTTTTATCTAATTAATCATACCTGATTGTGGAACGGTATTGACAACTAATATCGTGATTTTCATCTTTTATGCCAAATGAGCATGACGTCTCGTAGGATGTCATACAGCACTTGTCAATTTGGCTTTTAAGATATTATATTCAGCAGATTTATAGATCGACCTTCTCCTCCAATTGGCAATGCCACAGTTGTCAGTGCAAAACTCTTAAATAGCATTGACCGCACAAGGCTTTATCGCTAAATTGGTTGCAACATTCATATCTTTTAAAACAACATGCACTGATAAAATATGAATACTTTTAGAATATAGAAAGCCCACCACGTACCAATGCTTATGACACACGGATGTAAGCATCAAATCACCTTTAAGGATAACGTAATGAATATGAGCACATTACTAAAACCAACTGTACTGAGCATTGGATTAATGAGTGTCATAGGTTGCACTACCATGCAGACCGCGCCCGAGGATATGAGCAACTCAGCAACTGTCTATTACAATGGCAACATCATCACGATGGAGGGCGATCAGCCACAAATGGCTGAAGCCTTAGTCACCCAAGCGGGCAAGATTGCCTATGTGGGCAATTTACAAGAGGCGCAATCGAAATATAAAAATGCCGCACAGATTAATCTACAAGATAAAACCTTATTACCCAGCTTTATCGATCCGCACAGTCATTTTGATATGGTGTCGAACACCATGGGTCAGGTCAATCTCAACCCGCCGCCCATCGGTCAAGTCGATAGTATTCCCAAAATGATGCAAACGCTAAAAGATTATAAAGTGGACAATAACATTGCTGATGGCGACTGGATCTTTGGTTGGGGTTATGATGAAACTCAGCTCGCTGAGGGGCGTCATCCGACTAAAAGCGAAATTGATAAAGTATTGCCAAACAATCCAGTGTATTTACAACACACGAGTGGTCATATGGGCGTCGCAAACAGTAAGGCGCTTGCCATGATGAACATCACTGCTAACAGTGAAAATCCAGCAGGCGGTAATATTGCTCGAATTAAAGGCTCTAATGAACCAAACGGTCTCGTACAAGAAACGGCGATGTATCCGTTCGTGCGCAATATGCTAGAAGTGTTAGCGCCGAATCAAGGCAAATTCTTTGAGCAGACGCAAGATTATTATGCAAAGAATGGCATAACGACGGCGCATAACGGTTCGACAGCTCGTAATACCATTCAGTTTTTTCAAAAACAAGCCGATGCAGGTAAACTTAAAATTGACTTGGTCGCACTGGCAGGAGTGAGTGACTTAGATGAGAATTTGGCTGATAAAAACTTCGTATGGAAAACCTATAAAAACGGTTTTAAAGTACAGGGTACCAAAATCGTTGCAGATGGCTCGCCACAAGGCAAGACCGCCTATTTTAGCCAACCTTATCTCACGCCAGTTCCAGATTGTGAAAAGGACTGCCGCGGTCTACCAAGTGTCAGCCCAGATGAACTGAACGAGATGTTTGTCAAAGCCTATGCTCGTGACAATCAGCTCTTTATCCATAATAATGGTGATGGCGCAACCGATATGCTCATCAAGGCACACGAGTATGCGGTCAAAAAGACTGGTCAAGCAGCTGATAAAGATCGCCGTACTGTGCCCATTCATGCTCAATTTGCCCGACCTGATCAGCTTGCCGCATTCAAAAAATACAATATGGTGCCGTCCTTCTTTACCAACCATACTTACTTTTGGGGAGACGTACACGTTAAAAACTTAGGTAAAAAACGTGCCGACTTTTCAAGCCCGATTGCCACTGCTGATAGAATGGGACTTAGATACACCAATCACTCTGATGACACAGTGACACCTGTTGACCCATTATTTTTAGTCTGGTCAGCAGTCAATCGCACTTCACGCTCAGGTAAAATCATTGGTAAAAATGAGCGAGCGACGCCGTATCAAGCGTTAAAAGCCATTACCAGCAATGCTGCTTATGAGTATTTTGAAGAAGACAGCAAAGGCACTTTGACGCCAGGGAAACTGGCTGATTTGGTTATCTTGGATGCCAACCCATTAACCATAGAGACAAGCAAGCTCAAAGACATCAAAGTCATCACAACCATTAAAGAAGGTCAAACGATTTACCAACGTCCAGTACAATAGTTCATGGTAAGCGCCGTATAATAAGCCAAATTTTAGCAGGCGATTTCAAATTGTCATGCCTGCTATTCATTAAGATGATGAACCATTAAAGCTATTTATTAAAAACATTCATTAAAACTGTTTAAGGAACCCTATATGAGTACCAACACCGATACAGGTAACGACCACATTCTCTCCTCCGATAATATTCATTACTTGCATCATAATTTTTTTGAACCAAGCCATGAAAACACAGCGGTAAAAGCCACGTTACTGATTGTTCACGGTATGGCAGAGCATAGCGGACGTTACGCAGACTTCGCTCATTTTTTAGCGGATAATGGTATCGCAGTGGCAACTTATGACCATTTGGGACATGGAAAGACCGTCAAAACATCAGCAGATTTAGGTTTTTTTGGTGAAGAGCATCCAGTACAGTCCCTGCTAAAAGACGTCATTGTCATGGCAGATAGCTTAAAAAACCGCCATCCTGACGTGCCGCACTTTGTAATGGGTCACTCTATGGGCTCGTTTATTGTGCGTAATGTCCTAAAGCACCATGCACACAATTTCACAGGTGCTATTTTGATGGGTACAGCAGATGCCAACCCCTTGATTAAAGTGCTACTCCCAGTCAATAAAGTACTGGCAAAAGTAGCACCTAAAAAACCAAATACAATGTTTGCCAAGGTGATGAATAAAGTCTTGAATAGTAAGCTTGAAGATCGTATCTCTTCATCAGAATTTGCATGGTTAACTGAAAATCCTGCTGCCATTGAAGCCTATGAAGCAGATCCCTTAACGGGCTTTGATTTCACCAATAATGGCTTTATGACACTATTCTTTCTGATGGAAACTGGCTTAAACAAAGGCTGGGCAATGACTATCCCAAAAAACTTCCCGATGCTATTTATCAGCGGCGAAGATGATCCTATCGGAGATATGGGCAACGGCATCCGCAAAATTGTCACGCGCTTAAACAAGCAAAATTTCAGTCAAGTAGATATCCAACTCTACCCAAACATGCGTCATGAGCCTTTGCATGAAAAAGACCACCAAACCGTTTATGAAGATATCTTAGAATGGATAGAAAGCCATAGCTCAGACAATTAACAGCAGCGCTCATCCTGGCAGTTAACTCGTTTGCTAAAAGTCGCCAAATTAGCGACAATACGGCAAGCAAGTTTTTACGCCAAGTCATGCGAGTTATTTAACGATAATATATGCTTTACCTTCCACTAACTTTAGGAGCCTTTATGTCATTACAACAAACCATCGAACAAGCCTTTGAAAAACGCAACGAATACAGCCCAAGCACGATGCCACAGGACGTGCGTGATGCTATTAATCAAGTGCTTGAGCAACTAGATAACGGTACATTGCGCGTTGCAGAAAAAAAGGATGGCGAATGGGTCGTCAATCAGTGGGCAAAAAAAGCCGTCTTGCTCTCTTTTCGCTTAAACGACAACTATGTTCAGGCAGCGGGCGAACATGTGCAATTCTATGACAAAGTTCCGACTAAATTTGCCAACTGGACCGAAGCACAGTTTAAAGAATCAGGCGTACGCGTTGTACCACCAGCCGTTGCTCGTAAAGGCTCTTTCATCGCAGCTGGTGCAGTATTGATGCCGTCGTATGTCAACATCGGCGCGTATGTCGATCAAGGCGCGATGGTAGATACGTGGGCGACCGTGGGTTCATGTGCCCAAATTGGTAAAAATGTGCATTTATCAGGTGGCGTTGGTATCGGCGGCGTATTAGAGCCATTACAAGCGAATCCAACTATCATCGAAGACAATTGCTTCATCGGTGCGCGTTCTGAAATCGTTGAAGGCGTAATCGTCGAAGAAGGCGCTGTTATCTCGATGGGTGTATTTATCGGTCAATCAACGCGCATTTATGATCGCGAAACTGGTGAGATTCATCGTGGCCGTGTACCAGCAGGCTCTGTTGTCGTACCGGGTAGCTTGCCATCAGAAGATGGTACGCATAGCTTATATGCTGCTATCATCGTCAAAAAAGTCGATGCACAAACCCGCGCTAAAACATCAGTCAATGAGCTATTGCGTTTAGCTTAGTATTTTTAATACTTAGAGTCTCGTACCCAAACCGTACGGACAGCGACAGATCCTCTTTATTAAAGACGCTGAAGAAAACTTCAGCGTCTTTTTTGCAGCTTAATAGAGGGTGGTGCGTTATAATCCCTTTTTTTGGTTTGGCTTTATCCAAACGCAAAACGCCCATACCAGAACCTGCCTTTTTATTACCATTGATAAATGCCTCATCCCATTATCAATCTTTAACTGTATTTGACATATTATGAGTGAATCACTATTACGCACCGCCGCCATTCCTGTCACTGACCCTGAAGCAGGTCTACGTTTGACAGAAATCTTTTATTCTTTGCAAGGTGAAGCGCTGACCTCAGGCTTGCCAACGATATTTGTACGCTTGACTGGCTGTCCACTTCGCTGTGTCTATTGCGATACTGAATACGCCTTTACTGGCGGCGAGCGGCAGTCGCTAGAAACCATTATAGAGACCATCAAAAGCTATCCTTGCAAGCGTATTTGTCTGACTGGCGGCGAGCCTTTAGCTCAGCCGAACGCCATTGAGCTAATGAAGCGCTTACTGAGCGACGGTTATGAAATCTCGCTTGAAACCGCAGGCGCGCTCACGGTAGCAAACGTGCCAAAAGCGGTCAGTAAAGTCATGGATCTCAAAACGCCAAGCTCAGGCGAAGTCGATAAGAATCTATGGTCAAATCTCGACCACCTCACTCAGCATGACCAAATTAAATTTGTCATTATGAATCGTGAAGATTACGACTGGGCGAAAACCAAACTGTCTGAGCATAAATTAAATGAATTGGTCGATACGGTTTGGTTTTCGCCGATGTTTAATGTCGCAGAGGATATCGACGAAGAAGTCAGCCCCGATGTACCTGTGTTGGCGCGCGAACTTGCAGAATGGATGTTGGCTGACGCGCTGCCCGTACGCTTCCAATTGCAACTGCATAAAATCATCTGGGCAGATGCTAAAGGCAAATAATAGTCTAATTATCTAAATGGATATTCAACATAAATAGCGACCCAAGGATAGAAATATAGCTATGGTCAAACTCATTTTACTGGGCTTATTATCGGGGGCATTTTTTAGCTCGACGTTTGTGTTGAACGAAGTTATGAGTGCGGCTGGTGGGCATTGGTTTTGGTCAGCTAGCCTTCGCTATGCATTTATGTGGCTAATACTCACGGCTATTATAATTATGCAGCATGGTTTTGGGCGTATTACAGAGCTGATGACTATATTCCGTCAACATTGGGGCTTTTGGTGTATTACGGGCAGTATTGGTTTTGGAATTTTTTATACAGGAATCTGTTACGCGGCTGATCATGTCGCAGGCTGGGTAGTTGCCGCGACTTTTATGTTTACCGTGGTCGCAAGTCTACTCGTTTTGCTAGCATTCGGACAACGTTTTGATAAAAAATTCATTGCATATGCGTTATTAGTATTTGCTGGTGTGGTACTGGTCAATATCAGTGAAGGACTGCATGCCGCTTCTTTGCTAGATGCTGATGCAGTGCCTATGAAAGATATGCTGCTTTATGGTGCCGTGCCTGCCCTAGTGGCTGCCTTTAGCTATCCCATTGGTAATCAGTTGGTTTGGCAGGTATCTTACAACGCTCGCAAGCGTAGTGCCGAGCCTACTAGCACTCAAAAAAGTGATATCCAAGCCAACGAGATTAGTAAAAAAACCACCTCACTTATTACAGAAGCACCTGCGTTGTCAGCCGATATGAGTTATACGGCGGACGCGGTCGATTCCTTAAACCTTAACCACTCTGCTCAAACCTTGCCGAGCTCTTTGCTGCAAACTTTAATCGCACGTATACCTGCTATCAAAACCACCCTCCTACAAAATGCCTTTAACAAAGTATGGTTAATGACCTTGGGCAGTCTGCCATTTTGGTTGGTTTTGGGTCTTGTCGTTCATCCGGATTTGCCTGATACTAAGCAGGTATTCAATACCTTACTTGTGGCTCTATTGGCAGGTGTGGCGGCAACCAGTATCTTTTTATATGCCCGTGAAAAAGCGGAAACTTCAAGCGAAGTGGCTGGGGTTGATGCCACTCAGGCAAGTGAAGTGATATTTGCCTTAATTGGCGGTATGCTATTGCTCAATAATACTTTGCCATCAGCGATGGGCTTAATAGGTATTGCTCTGATTATCATTGGGCTTATTTTATTTGCAAAAGATGGCTAAACTACTACCTAAAGTTAGGTTAACTCTATTTAAATTATTGATATAAGCAACTTCAAAACTAACCTAATCTAACCCAGCCCAGCCCAGCCCAGCCCAGCCAATCTATTTTGATGGCCATTATATTGGTAATATAATCATGGTTAATGATTTAATTTTTCCTGATATTTTATTATATTTATTAGATATGGTTGGTGTGATTGCTTGTGCGATCGCAGGTACACTGCTGGCACAGCACAAAGGCTTTGATATTGCTGGCTGTATCTTGGTTGCGATGGTCAATGCTATCGGCGGCGGTACACTACGTGATATGGCGCTAGACCGTCATCCGCTCTTTTGGATGACTGACCTCAATTATGTGATCGTCATCACAGTCACATCGCTTATTTTACAAATATTCTTTCATCTGTATCATAAGATTGATAAGACATTGAAGCTGTTCGATGCCATTGGGTTGGCAGCTTTTAGCGTGATCGGTTTTAAGATAGCATTGACACAAGATATGTCAGCTATTATCGCTATTATGATGGGGGTTTGGACGGCTATTATTGGTGGTCTGCTACGCGATATCATCTGTAATGAGATACCACTGTTACTTCAACGCGAGATTTATATCTCTGCTAGTATTGTAGGTTCGATCACTTATCTGCTGCTTGATCGTTTGGGTGTAAATGCTGGATTGAATGAATTTATTATGCTGGGCGTTATCTTTGCTGTACGGATGCTAGCATTGCGTTTTGATTGGCACCTGCCTTCTATACGTTTGGTGAAATAAGACCGATATATATGGTTTAAACACTAGAGCGTGTTCTCAATTCAATCGTTTACTTTCTAAGTGGCCTAAAAATAGCTAAATTTTGCCAAACATCGTCAAATAGCTTCTTAATATCTCGATATTATTTGCGCTNNCTTGTTTGACGGCAATTTATCTCATGTTTATCACCATTTTTAAAATGAGGACGCGCCCTAAGCTCTACTGCATTGGCTTATAATAATCAGACAATCATCATACAAACTTAGTGAGACTTGCTCATGCTGGCTATCGCATTGAACCCTTCAGCACTAATCACTACGTTTGACCCACGCTCTCTCATTTACCTTTTTGATATGATTGGTATTATCGCTTGTAGCATTTCAGGCACGATACTGGCAAAACACAAAAATTTCGATGTTTTTGGTTGTTTACTGGTGTCTATTGTCACCGCTATCGGTGGCGGCACTGTGCGTGATGTCATTTTAGATCGCCATCCCCTATTTTGGATGGTGGATATGAGCTACCTGACTGTTATCACCATCTCTTCATTAGTGATGCAAATATTCTTTCACCCCAACTCTAAACGCGTTAATAAGTTCCTCAAACTCTCAGATACTATTGGACTGTCAGTTTTTACCTTAATCGGTATCAAGGTTGCCGATAGTATGGGCGCAAATGTGCCCGTGGCGTTATTACTTGGGGTGATCACCATTATTGTCGGCGGTATCATCCGCGATATGATCTGCAATGAGATTCCGCTGGTGTTGCAGCAAGAGATTTATATTTCGGCAGCTTTGGCTGGCGGCATCCTCTATTTCGCACTACACAATCTGGGTGTGACAGCTTGGATTGCTGACATCGCTACTATGAGTACGATTTTTACCTTACGCATGCTCGCCATTCGTTATGACTGGCAGTTTCCAACCATCGAATGGAAATACTAAAAAAGCGTCAACCTTAAACAAAGTCGACGCTATATTTGCTACTGGTTGAGTATTTTATAATAAGATACTGCCATCATTCCTGTATGACTGCTAAATCCCTTACCATCAACTGTAGACTTTGTTTGCCGTTCCACTCGTTGATGTCTAGCTGAAATAATACATGCACTTTTTCCGCACGATAATCCCATATCTCGCTATCAAAGTTAAAATAAATTGCTTCAATTGGATATTGTACATCAGGGTAACGCAGCGACAGTTTAAGGTGCTTATCTTTTAATATCTTAAAGCTTAAGACTTCAAAGACCCCATCAAATATTGGCGGTGCAAAGCCATGACCCCAAATATTGGCATCAGCTAAGTATTCAGCAAACCACAAGCTAAAGTCACTCGCCTGCAACGCGCCATCAGTGAATTTTTGCTCAGCAAACACCTCATTATCCATCTGTGCCATGACGTCATTAAAAGCCATAACAAACCCATCAAAGTTACGGCGTTTGATCGTTAAGCCTGCTGCCATCGCATGACCACCAAAATGACTGATTAAATCAGGATGGCGCTCGGCAACCTGCTCAATCGCATCACGAATGTGCACGCCAGCGATAGAACGCGCCGAGCCTTTGATAGGGTCATCTTCAGCGGTACGCTCTGTATCCGCGGGCGCAAAGACGATACTTGGCAAATAATGACTTTCTTTTAACCGTCCAGCGACGATGCCGATGACGCCTTGATGCCAATCATCTTGGTATAAAACGATACTGCGTTTACGATTATTATTCGTCTTTTTCTCAGATCTATTTTGAATAATAACATCGCCGCTGTCATGATTATCTGCTGTAGTCTCATCGTCCACGTCTGTATCCGCAGCGGCTAATGTCTGTACGATGTTATCCGCTTGCGCGCGCATCTCACCTTCTACCTGCCGACGCGTCCGGTTTAACTGTTCAAGCTCTTGCGCCAAGCGCTGCGCCGTACTCCAGTCATCCGTCAACAAACACTCAATACCGATGCGCATATTGTCCATACGACCAGCGGCATTGATACGAGGTCCTAAGACAAACCCAAAATCCTGTGCCTGCAACTGCTTAGGATCTCGCCCTGCTTGTTCAAGGAGTGCCAAGATACCGAGCGAGCAGCGCCCTTGGCGGATAGCCGCCAGTCCATGATGCACTAAAATGCGATTGTTTTTATCAAGCACCCCAACGTCGGCAATCGTCCCTAATGCCACCAAATCCAAATATTGACTCACTTGCACGGTAGATTTACCGGCTTCGCGGCGCAGCTTGGCTAAGCGTCCAAGCACATAAAATGCCACGCCCACTCCTACGAGCGCTTTACTGCTAAAGTGACAATCGAGCTGATTGGGATTAACCACAGCCTCCGCAGGCGGTGTTTCTTTAGTCGTCAAATGATGATCAGTAATAATCACGGTGATGCCATCGGCTTGCGCACGAGCCACGCCTTCATGGCTTGAGATACCGTTATCGACGGTCACTATCACCTCAGGATCATACTTCTCAATACCCAATTCGACAATTTCTGGTGTCAAACCATAGCCGTACTTAAAACGGTCGGGCACTAAAAAGTCGACGACTGCGCCCATTTTTGTAAGCGCGCGCATCATCAATGCGGTACTGGTCGCACCATCACAGTCAAAATCACCCACGATAAGGATACGCTGACCGTCATCGATGGCGACGTCTAATAGACGCACTGCTTCGGTGACACCATGTAGCATTTCGGCTGGCAATAGCGCAGAGAGTTGCGTCTCTAGCTCATCAGGCTGAGTAATGCCGCGACCTGCATACAGGCGGGCAAGCGTCAATGACTGGGCGGCAAGTGGTTGCAACGCGGCGGGCAACTCGTCGATGCGAGTGCTGGTATAACGGGGGGTTAAATTTAGCATGTGCATATTCTACTGGCTTTAGCAGAGGGTCACAATGACAATTTTTGGCGGCTTAGTTTATCGTTTTTTGTTGCAGTACATTGTGATAAGCCATATTTTAATACTAGCATAGAGCAAATAATTCATACGCTGTGCATATAATATGCATAATATTTCATTTACAAAAACGGTGTATAGCGACTGCATTTTTCTGCATTTTGCTACAAAGCAATGATTGTATGCCGCTCAGAAATCCATAAAATGGTAAGCAACTGAGATACTTGCTATCTATTGAGATTTGATTTTTTATTTTAACCATTTATAAGGATGCTTTATGAAAACCACACCACTGGCTGAAAAACTACCAAATACCATTGACCCTAGCTTGGATCTTGAACAAGTAAAAAAGGAATGTCAAAAGTTGGTCAAAAAACGCGCCAAATATTCTGCTGGTGTTGCCATTGTTCCTGTACCATTTTTTGATGTCGCAGTAGATGCAGGTATGCTTACTCAACTATTACCTGACATTAGCGAGCGATTCGGCTTACTTGAAGATCGTAAGGCGGCAGTTGATTTAGAATCACGAGCCATTCATTGGGGTGCATTAAAAGATCGTACTGTCGATTTTGCAGGGTTGATGGCGACACGTGGTATTGTTAAAAAGACCGTACAAGGCTTTGGTGGTCGTATCGCTGCCAAACAAGTAACGAAATTTATCCCACTGGGAGGTCAAATGGTTGCTGCTACAATGGGCTATATGATTTTCAAAAAAATCGCCAATGACCACATCAATGAGTGCTACAAACTCGCAAAAGACATTCAGCAAAAGCAACACGGTAAAAATGTCTAAAACAGTTAAAAAACCGACACTAGGGCGTGTCTTCAATTGAAAAATGGAGATAAGAATGAGATAAATTGCAGTCAAACAAGGAAAGTAGTGCAGATAATATCGGGATATTACCTAGCTATTTAACGACGTTTGACAAAATTTAGCCATTTTTAGCCCATTTAGAGATTTATCGATTGAATTGAAGACACGCCCTAACTTTATAAAATAAAACCAGCTAAGAGCTATTGCCTTAGCTGGTTTTTTTGTGCTGAGCTACGCATATATGGGTTTAATTTTTCAATTTAATAACAGCCTTTTTCATAATACATCTCTAACTCAGAATACTCTATGTCACTAATTATAATGATGTTATCTGCATAAGGACGATACTTTCTAACCATTATTTTTGCCGCTGGTTTGTTGTTTATGAGAATTACGCCATCTTCGAGCCGAACATCGTTATCAAAACTAAATCCATCTCCCATAACTTTTGATGTAGAGCCTTTCCAATGACACTGCTGTACGTGATAATCAGACATCACATATACACTCCTGATAAAAAACAGGCTGAGTGTCAAAGCAATTAAAAGACAGGGTATTGATAGCTTTTTATTCATTGAATCTCTAATTGAATTTAGGAAACCCATTTTGATGAAATAAATATTCCTGTCCATGTATGTTTCATGATATCTCGATGCATAGCATTAACAGTGGAAAATGGCAAAAACCACCACCAAATATAGCAATACTTCATGAACAATTCACCTCCCTTATTGATTAAAATCGTTAAAGTAAGATGAATTTTATTCTTGGATTATGGTATGCCGAACTTTAGAATAGATGGTTATGAGCTCACCTCAACACTGATATTGCTATTGGGTTGCCTCATTCTTTTCATCGCCAGTATTTCTGCGGCGTTCAATGACCTTTTTGATGATTGTTCGTGGGAACACCTCACCACTTGGTTATTTATCGTCGGTGGTTTATTGATGATTATCGGCTATATTGGTTATAAAGCCTATGCATATTATCACCCTTATGCGTGGCTGGATTGATAACGTCAAGCTTTGATAAAAAAAGCTTTATTCAATACTAATAATAGTTGGTGGTGTTATTGATAAGTTTTGCTGATAATATACGACCTGCTTGGAAAAAACACATGTCAACTAGCAAACATCAACTCCTACCAAATGCCAGTTTCTATTAAGCATAAACCTTAAAACCAATAAAAATCTTAAAGGATCAGACCCATGAAAAAAATCTTAATATCAA
This sequence comes from Psychrobacter sp. UBA6739, assembly GCF_002453835.1. Classification (NCBI taxonomy): domain Bacteria; kingdom Pseudomonadati; phylum Pseudomonadota; class Gammaproteobacteria; order Moraxellales; family Moraxellaceae; genus Psychrobacter; species Psychrobacter sp. UBA6739. The sequence continues at coordinate 83,248 of NZ_DKHR01000053.1, read as the reverse complement.
CGGCTATGCTCGCTACCCTCGCTCTATCTGGATGCACAACGACTGGTGGCATGAATAATAATGCAGGTACTGCTATCGGTACTGCAAATGAGATTGGTATGAATGTCTTTAAATCAGCGATTGATAACCAATGCCGCAGTCAGATTGAAAAGCAAACTGCTTGGCGTGTGGCTAGCGTGGCTATGACCGACACACAACAAGAAGCTGTAAAAAGTAATGTTTGTGGCTGCGTCAGTGAGCAAGCGCCGCAACAAGTGACACTCGTTGAATTGGGCAATGCTGCTATCGATTCGCAATATCGCACACAGCTGGTCACGAAAGTCGTCGCAAAATCTCTACAAAGCTGCTATACCAGTTTTATGAAATAAACTTGTAATAAGTAGCGAAGCACAGTTTTGACAATGTATTTTTGACGTTGATATTAATATTGACACAGGCTGGGTTAGCGATTGCTTAACCCAGCCTATTCGTATAAATTAGGTGTAAATGAAATGGAATTCACTTGATATCAAGGATGACAAATGAAAAGACGTGCGTTTATAAAATTAGGTGGTCAAGTCACTGTGGCTGGCACTCTACTGACTCAGCTGAGCGCCTGTTCATCAGACGACGATGAAAATATCCAGAGTGATAAATTGGACGTCTTAGATGACTTGGGTTATCAAGGCGCCTCACCTTTTAAGCATGGTATTGCCAGTGGTGACCCTCTACAGGATAGAGTAATACTGTGGACACGAATTACCAATGACGGCAGTATCAGTGCCACGAGCATCCCTGTTGGCTATACTATCGCAACAGACCCAGAGATGAAAAAAATCGTTGCTCAAGGAAGAGCGTTAGCCACCTCTGAATCTGACTTTACTATCAAAGTCGATCCCAAGTCTCTACAGCCTAATACGACCTATTACTATACCTTTCAAGCATTGGGTTATATCTCGCCCACTGGTCGCACTCGTACTATCCCGCAACCAAACTTACCAGCCAATCAAGTAGACCGTGTGCGCTTGGCCGTGGTTTCTTGCTCGAACTATGGATTTGGCTACTTCAATGGTTATGCACATATCGCTAAGCAAGCCGATATATCAGCCGTACTGCATTTAGGTGACTATATCTACGAATATCAAGAAGGGTTTTATCGTGATCAATCCTTAATAGAAGAACGTCCGATAGACCCCAAAAATGAGATTATTAGTTTAGAAGATTATCGTCGTCGCTATGCCTGTTATCGTACTGATATTGATTTACAAGAATGCCATCGCCAGCACCCTTTTATCGCCGTTTGGGATGATCATGAAATTGCAGATAACTCATGGAAAGGGGGTGCTGGGTTCCATACTGAAAGCAAAGGCAGCTATATAGAGCGCAAGATGTCAGCGGTTCGAGCTTATCATGAGTGGATGCCTATCCGTGATGATAGCAGCAACGAGCTAGACAGCCAGCTGCGGATTTATCGACGCTTCGAGTTTGGTAAATTGTTTGATTTGAATATGCTGGACACACGTATATTTGGCCGTGAAAAGCTTGATGCTACTGCCAGTAATGAGCCTGAACGCCAACTATTGGGAGTCGAACAAGAGAACTGGCTTCATCTAAACATGCTGGCAGGCAAACGCCGCGATGCCAAATGGCAGATACTGGGGCAGCAAGTCATTTTAGCTCCATTCAGAGGTGCATCTGCCACCAACTCGGGAGACATATGGAATGGCTACGCCAGTGCTCGCGATCGTCTGCTCAATTTCATTGAAAATAATAATATCGATAATACAGTCGTTCTAACTGGCGACTATCACGCTTCATTTGCATTTGATGTCTGCAAAAATCCGTTTGATGGGGACAGCTATAATCCAAGCACAGGTTCAGGATCACTGGCTGTCGAATTCGTCTGCCCTGCTCTAACCTCGCTCGCGTTTCCTGAAAAAGGTGCTGGGCCAGAAGCCAATCCACATCAGAAGTTCAACAACCAAACTGATCACGGCTATATGCTGTTAGATATCACCGAGCAGGCGTTTCAGTGTGAATGGTATTATACTAATACCTTAAAAACACGAGATGACAGTACTAGATTTGCCAAAAGCTTGCTCACTCAAGCACAGGCGAATCATTTAATAGAGGGTGAACAATCTCGCCCTATCACTAACGTCGCTGTATTAGCTGCTGCAAATAAAGCTGTCGGGGTGAAAATATAAGTATCGTTAACTGCACTAGATACTTAAAGCATCAAAGTAATGTTCATTGAGAATAAAAATTAAAAAGGGTGCGTTATAAATAACCCACCCTTTTTATTGCTAAGTCTTTGTACCATCACTTATCTTATTAACTTGGCTTATAACTTGTTTTTGTCAACTGGATTCTGTGACAAAGCTGCTGTAAAAGGCAGTATTTTACTGCGGCTAAAATACTTAGAAGAGCCATCAATAATCTTGTCTACTTCTTTGATCAAATCATTAATAACGTCATCATAAACGCCATGATATAGTTCAGTTTCGAATGCCGTAAAGGGATGCTTACGTGATGCCGAGCCGACCTCTGTCACGCCTTGCTTACTATAAAAGATATCGACTCGACCATCACTGTTGAGTACACAATTTAGTATTCCGCCCTCCAGCTCCATCTCTACTCGCTCAGGCATAAAAATATAATCATCTACATTGATGAGTTTTTTTTCTACTTCTCTCTTAAAAAATGATTTGATATCAAACATGGATATATCCCTGACCTTAAAATTATAATATACGTTAGCACACCTGATTTTACAGCCACTGTCCAGCATGTAATCTGCTGCTTGTTCATTCGTGCTTTATGAATCAATACTATAAGATGACGTGATATTTTTTAAGACAGGATATGTAAAACTGCGTTTGATGTTGGTAAAAATAGAATGTTAGCTGTAGCTCCTTTATCCTATTGCAATAAACAAAGGAAGTGGCAAACTAGGCAACTCCCCTTTTCTAATGATGAAACTACTCTATCTGGCTTAATCACACCCAGCCTTTCTCACGAAACGATTTCAACACCTCAACAAACACTGCCATCTCATCAGGTCTGCCAAGCGTCAAGCGATTAAAGCCAGTGATAGGCGCAAACTCGCGACCAACAGCGATGCCATGGTCGCACATCCTATCGATATAGGTTTGTACATCGCCTTTGATTTCGTGAAATATAAAGCTGGCTTGTGATGGTAAGTAGCGTAGTCCAAGCTCATCCAACGTCTGCTCAACCAGCTGACGCGATTGATTGGCAGTATGCAAACTCAATGCCAAAAACGCCTCATCATCCAAAGTTGCTATCGCGGCGACAGCACCAGACAGATTGGTGTTATCCACTGAAATAAACGCCTCTAGCTCAGTGATCATTTGCGGACTGGCAACTGCATAGCCGACACGCATACCTGCTAGCGCACACAGTTTAGAGAAAGTCCGAACCACGATAATATTGTCTGAGCGCTGCTCTCTTATCCACGTGATCCCACTCTCAAAACTTGGGTCAGTGACATATTCTGAGTAGGCTTCATCTAGCAAGAAATAATGATGGTCTGGTGCCGTTCCTATCCACGCTTTTAACTCATCTGTGTCAGTAATCGTCGCTGTAGGATTGTTGGGATTGCAGAGATAAAACAAGCTTATACCATCAAAATCATCAGTCACTTTTTGCATATTTTGTAAATCAAAAGAATAGCTTTCAGGTATCAGTGCTACTTTTACCACGGGCACATTGATAGAGGTTGCATATAGTTCCGCATAAGCAAAGGTTGGGTGCGGCACAATTACTTGGAAGTTTCTGCCTTCTATTAACGCTTTGTTTTGCAGCATTTGTACGACCGTGCGGATATTCTCACTGGAGCCGCTACCTAGAGATATTTGACTTTCAGTCACGTCATTAATTTTCGCAACTTTAGTGATTAAGGCTGCACGCTGGTCATCTGGATAACGAAAGCCGATATCTAAAGCATCGATAACCGCTTTTTTGGCAGATTTTGCCATACCCAGTGAGTTTTCGTTAGAGTTTAATTCTATTAATGGATTGGTAAACACAATAGTAATACGCCTAATTGATACCCATACCAAATATGCGATGAACAATGTCAAACTCGCTCAGCCAGCGGACGTAGCACTTGCGCTCGTCTTTTTTGCTACTCTGATTATTTAGTAGGGTTTATATATGGATGGTGAGATGCATTCGGATAATAATGGTTATGGTAAGTGGCATTTACCCTGATTACAAGCGCTCTGAGCGATGAAACTCGTTAGCAGCTGTTATGAGTAAGATGCTCATTTATTGATAGTAGCCGTTAAATAAAAAAGAGCCACCCTATAGGCAAATCACTTTGCTAATACTAGGGCGTGTCCTCATTTTAAAAATGGTGATAAACATGAGATAAATTGCCGTTAAACAAGGAAAGTAGCGCAAATAATATCGAGATATTAAGAAACTATTTGACGATTTTTGGCAAAATTTAGCCATTTTTAGCCATTTTTAGCCCATTTAGCAAGTAATCGATTGAATTGAGGACACGCCCTAGTCTTGTTAGTTTATCGATATTTCAAATTAGCAATTTTTTAATGCACTACTTAGACCCAGCCTTTTTCACGGAACAGCTTTAATACTTTAATAAATGCTGCCATCTCGTCAGGTGTGCCAAGTGTTAGACGGTTGAAACCTGTAATAGGTGGAAACTCGCGACCAACCTTGATGCCATGGTCACGCATTCTATCGATATAAGTTTTTAAATCACCTTTTATCTCATGAAAAATAAAATTGGTCTGTGAAGGTAAATAACGCAATCCAAGATCGTCTAATACTGTCTCAATCATTTGGCGCGACTGATTGGTATTGCGCAAGCTGAGCGCTAAAAACTTGGCATCATTTAACGTCGCAATAGCAGCAACCGCACCTGACAAGTTGGTGTTGTCCATAGACATAAACGCTTCGACACTCTCAATAGCTTGCGGGTTAGAAACTGCGTAGCCCACTCGCATACCTGCTAAGGCACATAACTTTGAGAAAGTATGGATAACAATCAGGTTGTCTGATAACCCTTGTTTCACCCACTCAATCCCACTTTCAAAGCTTGGGTCTGATACGTACTCCAAGTAAGCTTGATCTAGCAAGAAGTAATGGTTATCTGGTGCATTACTTACCCAAGTCTTGAGCTTTGACGTTGATGTAATGATGCCCGTTGGATTATTTGGATTGCAAATATAAAGTAGGCTGATGCCATCAAAATCGTCAGCGGCTTTTTGTAGCTCATCATAATCATAATCATAATCATAATCATAATCATAATCATAGTTTTCAGCGGTTAGTGGTATCTTGACCACAGGCACGCCAATAGAATTTGCATACATCTCTGCACAATCAAACGTTGGCACAGGAATCACCATTTGAAACTGCTTGCCCTCTTTTAATGCTTTGTTTTGCAACATTTGTAAGGTAGCTCGAATATTTTCAGTCGAGCCATTGCCTAAGGAGATTTGGTTTTCTGCCACCCCGTGGATGGTGGCAATTTTGCTAATGAGCGCCGCGCGTGGATTATCTGGATAACGAAAGCCCTCACCTAAAGATTCTATAATAGCTTGTTTAGCAGAATCTGCCATACCTAGTGAGTTTTCATTCGCATTTAATTCTAAGAATTTATTATTTTGCATGATGGATTATGTGCCTCAACGTCCGTTGTTATAAGTTCATATTGCTCATTGATATCATATTAAGGGGCATTTAGTATAAACACAAGTTTTGATATAACCAATTATTAGTTATTAATAATCTTGAACAAAAGCGAGGCTATTTTAGTCATAAGAAGACCATAAAAAAGGTGAGCTGCGCCATTAGCAACTCACCTTTTTGTTAGATACAAACTGATATTAACGGCAGTTCAAATAACCATCTAAATCAAATGCGCCTTTAACTCTAGCACTTTATCACGCGTTTTTGCAGCATCTTCAAACTTCAAATCACGCGACATCTGCTTCATGAGCTTTTCAAGACGATTGATTTCTTTCGCCAGCAAATCAGGACTGCGTAAGATACTAATATCGACATCAGGTAGATTGCTCTTGATAGGAATCACTTGATTGTCATTGGCATTCTGATCGTCACCCGTATCGATTTTATCAGTAATACTGCGACGCGCCCCTTTTGGTGTGATGTTGTGTTCAAGGTTAAATGCCACTTGTTTTTCACGGCGACGGTCGGTCTCGTCTATCGCCTTTTGCATACTGTTGGTAATACGATCAGCATAAAGGATAGCCTTACCATTGATATGGCGCGCAGCACGACCGATGGTCTGAATAAGTGCACGCTCAGAACGCAAAAAGCCTTCTTTATCGGCATCAAATATCGCGACCAATGACACTTCTGGCATATCTAACCCTTCACGCAATAGGTTAATGCCGACCAGTACATCATGCACGCCAGTCCGCAACTCATGAATGATTTGCATACGCTCAACGGTATCAATATCCGAATGCAAATAGGCCACTTTGACATCGTACTCTTTCAGATAACTGGTCAAATCCTCTGACATGCGCTTGGTCAACGTGGTAATCAGCACGCGCTCATCTTTTTCTCGGCGCTTAGTAATCTCTGATAACACATCATCGACCTGCGTCAATACAGGACGAATCTCAATCTCAGGGTCAATCAAACCCGTTGGACGCACGACTTGCTCAACGACTTGCTCGCTGTGCTCTAGCTCATACAACGCAGGCGTGGCACTCACATAAATAGTCTTAGGCTTGATACGCTCCCACTCTTCAAACTTCATCGGACGGTTGTTCATCGCACTTGGCAAACGAAAGCCATAATTGACCAAGTTCTCTTTACGTGATCTGTCGCCTTTATACATTGCACCGATTTGCGAAACAGTGACATGTGACTCATCAAGGAACAGCAGTGCGTCTTCTGGAATATAGTCAAATAAGGTCGGCGGTGCTTCTCCTGATGGACGACCGGAGAGGTGCTGCGAATAGTTTTCGATACCGTTACAGTAGCCGAGCTGTTGAATCATCTCAAGATCATACTGAGTACGCTCTTTAAGACGCTGTGCTTCAATCAGTTTATTGTTTTCACGGAAATACTCTAAACGTGGCTCAAGCTCAGCACGGATGGTATGACTGGCAGCTTCTAGTTTATTACGCGGCGTCACATAATGCGATTTTGGATAGATAGTAATACGTGGCACGCTACGTACCGTCTTACCTGTTAATGGATCAAACCAAGTAATTTTCTCCACTTCATTATCAAATAAATGCACACGTACCGCCAGCTGCTCAGACTCAGCAGGATAAATATCTAACAGCTCACCACGCAGCCGATACGTACCGCGTCCAAAGTCTAGCTCATTGCGCGTATATTGCATTTCAACGAGGCGCTTAATGGTAGCAGTGCGATCGATTTTGTCCCCAACGACGACGTGCAGCAGCATTTTTAAATAACTTTCTGGATCACCCAAACCATAAATACACGATACCGAAGCAACAATAATCGCATCACGGCGCTCTAATAGTGCGCGCGTCGCTGACAGACGCATCTGATCAATATGGTCATTAATGGCACTGTCTTTTTCAATAAAGGTATCACTCGCCGCGACATAGGCTTCCGGCTGATAATAGTCGTAATAACTGACGAAATACTCAACGGCATTGTTTGGAAAAAATGACTTAAACTCACCATATAACTGCGCGGCAAGCGTTTTGTTATGTGCCATAATAATGGTTGGACGCTGCGTCTCAGAGATGACCTTTGCCATGGTATAGGTCTTACCTGAACCCGTCACTCCCAGTAGTAACTGCTCATCCATACCAGAATTGATACCGTTGACGAGCTTTTCAATCGCTTGCGGTTGATCGCCTGCTGGCTCAAATTCTGTGACCATCTCAAAAGCACGACTTGATATTTGCGTCCCAGACGCATTGACACCACTAATTTCAGCTTCGCCTTGGAGCTGAGTGGCCAATTGGTTTAACTGACGCGATGAGCGCGGTTCGGGCATACGCATAATGGCTTTCTTCTTCTGAAGGTTTATAACAATGTGGGGTCTAAGCTAGGGTTTTTAAAGGTAATTAAGGGTTTTATCTTGTCATCTCTTCTTACAATACTAGCATCTAGATATGACGTCACACGCCCTATTTCTAACGAATAAATAGTACCTTCGTTATAAAAAACGCACACAGCATCCGCTAAATTTACAAAGCTTTTCATGATTAACAAACTCATTACACGACCACCTAATAAAGCCTAACGCTTGAGGCTTTCAATCTTCATTTAAGCTGCTATTATTTATAACGACTCAACAAGTAGTTCATTAGTAAAATACCAATAACAACAAATGAGATTTTCATTAAAATAATACACATAACGGAGTAGAACATGAGAGAACGTTACGCAAGTGGAATAGATGATGCAACCGCAAAGAAAATGATCGACTTATTGAACGCTAATCTAGCGAATCTCATTGATTTGAGTATGGACAGTAAGCAATGTCATTGGAATTTGCAAGGTACTGGCTTTATCGGTGTTCATCAATTATTAGATGATACTTATGGTCGCTTAACTGAAGCTTATGATACGGTCGCTGAGCGTATTGTTATCCTTGGTGGTAAAGCCAATGGTATTTCTAAACGTGTGGTCGAGGACTCTATTTTAGAGACTTATCCGACTGATATTACTGAAGTCGATCAGCATGTTCGTGAGCTTACCAATCGTTATAAGACCATTGCGGCATCATTGCGTGAAGGGATTGATGCTGCTGGTGATGCGGGTGACGAAGATACCGCTGACCTATTAACGGAAATAAGCCGTACTGTCGATAAAGATGCATGGTTCATCGGTGCCAATGCACCAAAGAAATAATATCTTTGTACTCAAACCAGTTATACCAATAAAACAGGTATATCAATAAGACAGTCTATATCAGCAAAAAAGGTCACTTTTATAGTGACCTTTTTTGTGTGTACTAACTTATGTGTAATGATTTATGTGTAATGATTTTAAGATTCGCGCTCAGAAACGGGCTTTAAAGTAGATAAATTGTCAGTTATCAGTTAAAAAACACCTTGGATTATTTGTTGCATCTGCGGTAAAAGCTCACCCAGCTGCGCCTCTGTCTCACTGGTATCCTCAGGCAAAGATTGCTTTAGAAATGCCGCTGTAATCTGTGGCTGTTTCGACAAGATACTTTGACCCATCACCGTATCATAAAAATCAATTTGAGCATCAACTTCCGCTTGCGTATAGTAAGTTTTTGCTGCGTTAATATATGCTTGCGTCAACGTCTGTTTGTCAGTAGCATTGCCTATACCATTGGTCATTATCTTGGCATATTGACCCAGCACTTTTTGAATCTGCTCTTGTAGCGCCTGTTGACGTTTATTTAAGTTACCATCACCTACTGACTCAGTACGATTTTGCGTTTGTACATTGATAGCATTAATAGCCGCTTGTTGCCCGTTAACGATAGATTCTATTTGCTCATCAATGTGCATCACTTCCATCAGCTTCACAATAGACGTATCTGTTGGGGAGATATTATTCATAAAAGTATTATTGTTAATAGAAGCGCTATTCGCACTTATTCTATTGATACTTACGCTTTGCTGTTGAGCAGGCTCATTATGAATTACCAGCTCAGCCTGTGCTTGAGTCAGACTGGCTACTGCGCTAATAGTGACAACGGCCATACTTAATGAGCGAACCATGATTGAACGCCCAACAGGGCTCTCTATAGCAGACTGAAGACTTAGTTTCATATTGATTTCTCTTTATCAGGCATCTTGATTATAACTATTGGGTAAGCTCAAAGTTTCAGCATTGGGTACAGATAATGTCAGGATAGCTTCCTGAAATAAAGGATTCGCACGGAACTGACTTTCAATAATTTCGAATTTTTGGGCAATCTCTTTTTCTTTTTGATTACCAGCGATATCGACTGCTGCCACCATAAATATCTTTTTGGGTCCCACCCACTCCAAATGTAAGTACGACACACTATCGATATCTGGATGATTGAGTAACTCGCTCAATGCATAGCCATGTATCCTCTCTGATACTTTATAACCGACCAAAAAGTCACGGTTACGGCTAATTAAAAAGATGGCTACCGCACCCAATAATATTCCGACAATGATAGAGCCGAGCGCATCCCAAAACGGCTGTCCCGTNNTAAGCATGCATACCCATGGCAGCAGCAGCGACAACCAAGCCAATGACAGCTGCCAAGTCTTCAAAGAATACACCACGTAAAGTTGGGTTTGACGTATCGACCACATAGCCAATGGCACTAACATTTATCGCTTCACCATGCTTTTTGCTTTGTAAGTAAGCTTGCCCTAACGAAAACCCTTCGAGCACAAACGCAATCGCCAATACAATGAAACCGATGGTATAGTTGGTCTCGCTTTTCGCAGCATTCCACTCGGTGATACCGGTATAAATGGAGACAATCGAACCTGCCATAAAGACACCAAAAGCGGCAATCATCGACCAGACATAAGCTTCTTTGCCATAGCCGAGGGGATGGCTTTCATCAGCAGGTTTGATCGCCTTTTTCTCGGCGACAATTAATAAAGTACCGTTACCTGCATCTGCCCACGAATGCGCTGACTCTGCGATCATAGAAGCAGAGCCCGTCATAAATGCTGCTACCGTTTTGGCAATCGCAATGATAATGTTGGCTCCAACAGCAATTAATACTGTTACCAATGAAGCGGAATGTTGCTTGTCTTTATTGGGTGCCGACTTAGCAGAACCGTCTAATACAGAGTGAGAATCACTATCAGAAGTGGCGTCTTTAATGAGCGTACCAGTGCCTCGAGCACGACTATTACGCGGCGCTGGCTGATGAGAAATAGGAGTAGGTGACTCGGCTTCCGATGGTTTTAAGCTCATAATAATCTCGATATAGGCTTTTTGAACGCAGATATATATATATTTAACCAGATTAATAGACCGTATATTGAAAGCATTTTAACTGACTATACAGGGTCTATTCATCTTAACGATCATGAGGATTAGCTAGCTCACCAATCATATCTCCGATATCACAACTGGGTCGATGTGAGCTTTCCAGACGCAGGTTTTTACGCTCTAGTGCGGCATCAGCGCGGCATTGCTGCATGGGATTTTTGATATCAAGTGGCGGCGCAGGTGTGGGCTTGCCATTATCATCGATAGCGACCATCGTAAAATAGCAGCTGTTGGTATGGCGTACGGTACGGGCTCGAACGTCTTCTGCTTCGACGCGAATGCCGACCTCCATCGAAGTATTCCCCACATAATTAACACTTGCCGCAAAGGTAACCAATTCGCCAACATATATAGGTTCACGAAACATCACTTGGTCGACAGATAGCGTCACCACATAATTACCACTATAGCGACTGGCGCAAGCGTAAGCGACTTGATCTAGCATCTTAAGCAAATCACCACCATGCACATTGCCAATAAAATTCGCCATATCAGGCGTCATAAGTATCGACATATATAGCTCATGATTTAATGGGGCTTTTTTGGCAGTCGAGCTGGTATTGTATTGCGGCATAAAAATCCTTGAATTATTTAGGGCGTGTTGATAGTAAGTATCATTTATACAGCAGCTCACAAGAGAGCACAAACGGCACTCTGTCATTGAATGGTCTAGGTTATGTAAATCTTAAGCTATTTAACTTTAGCTCAACCAATGAAAACGATAAGCAAGCCAAGCGACAATGGCGCTCACTGAACCTGTCAAGATACCGCCCCAAGCAAAATCAACCAACGCTGTATCCAGTGTAAAACCTTTGTACAACGCTAAACTGGTAAAGTCATAAGTACCGTAGGCCATCAGCCCTATTAGGCCACCAAGCAAGAATATATGACCAATCGAAGCGCCTGCTTTGATTTGTGGATATAAAATCAAGATACAGAGAGCCAGTAGATAAAACATATAGAACACGCCAGCAGCAATCATGTTTGGCTCATCGGCAAGCAGATGCCCGATACGCTTTTCATAAAATAAGCCCGTCATAGTCTTGAGCCAAACTGCGTCAATACCCAAAAATATAAGCACAGCAGCCAGATATATAAATACATAACCCATAACCACATCCTTTTAATTAGCGTTTTTTAATCCCAGCTTATTTCCATCATCGCTTGTTAAGTCAGTGCTTGTTAAGACACTACCTTTTGAAACGCAACTTGTTAAGACGCTATGTTTCGTTTGGAGGCGTCTTGGCCATCACTGTTGGCATTACCGCTTTCATTAGAATTCATAATATCGTGAATCAGGCGGCTGCTTTGCTCATCGGTGAGAGTGTCATGAGAAGACAAATCAGAGAAATGCATCACATCAATATTATCCGGCTTCACTGCGGTCAACTGTACCACGCCGATGGTGCGCTCTAAAAACCCACCTTCACAGTAGCAAAAGTAAAAATCCCACAAGCGAATAAAGGCATCATCATAACCAAGCCCCTTATTTTCTTCACGCTGTGCCATAAACGCCGCACGCCAATCGCGCAAGGTATGAGCATAGTCAAAACCGTAATCATGTAGCTGCTTGATGACCATGTCGGTTTGTTCAGCAAACTGATTGTTTAGCTCTTGATTAGACAGCAAACAACCACCAGGAAAAATGTGCGTCTGGATAAAATCGACTGAATTAACATAATCTTGGTAGTGTTGATCGTTAAAAGTAATCGCTTGCAGCACCATCAGCCCTGTGGGTTTGAGCAAGCTATTACATTTGGCAAAAAACGTCGGTAAGTACTCGTGCCCAACGGCTTCAATCATTTCGATACTGACCAGCTTGTCATACTGCCCTGTCAGCTCACGATAGTCTTGCTTCAGCAGGGTAATTTTATCGGACAGCCCTGCCGCATCGACTCGGCGCTGCGCCTCATCATACTGGGCGTCAGAGATGGTCGTCGTCGTTATGTGACAGCCATAATGTGTGGCGGCATAAATAGCAAAACCACCCCACCCTGTGCCAATTTCTATCACATGATCATCAGGCGTCAATTGTAATCGATGGCAAATGAGCGCCAGTTTATGCTGCTGCGCTGCGCTCAGTGATACATCAGGCGTACGATAGACTGCCGCTGAATACATCATCGTATCGTCCAAAAAACGCTGATACATATCATTGCCCAAATCATAATGCGCTAAAATATTGGACTTAGCACCAGACTGATCATTACTGCGCAGCCGATGCTTCGCTTTTTCAAAAGCCTTACTCACACCTGCAAAGCGATTTTCTAACTTATTCAACACCGCCAAGTTACGCGCTGCCAACCGAATCAGCCCGGTCAAATCGTCCGTATCCCACTCACCATTGATATAGCTGTCTGCTAGCGCAATAGAGCCGCCAAGCAACAGCTGCCGATAGACAGTAGGATCATGAATCATCAAGGTGACGTGTAGTGAATGGCGACCCACTGCCGAACTGCTCGCGACACTATCGGATACTTTACCAAAGCTGACGGTATTAGGTGCTTGCTCATCGAATGCTTCGACTATAGTCAGGCTACCAAACTGGATATGCGCTAATGCGCGGAAGATGAGTTTTCTTGCCAATTGATTCATTCCCGCACTGACTGGCTGAAAAATGGCGCGCTCATTGACGACCTTACTCATCTGTGCGGTCAATTTTGCTAATGTCGAAACGGGTGCTCGGTCGGTTGGTCGTGCTGACATCGTATATTCATCCTTGTTTAAATGCTCTATGCTTAAGCGTTAAGCTGATAAATTTCTTTGGCTGATCGTTAGCCCTTCAACTATCAAAGAATATCTTTTGGAGTCGGTGCTTTGTTCTGTTGGCTATCGGCCAGTTTTTCATCATAATGAATATAAGGCACTTTTTTAATCGCATAAAGCTTGAAAGCATGCCAATAAATACGGGTTACAGAGGTCATGTTCATTAGCGGACTTTTTCGCAAACTGTTGCGAATCGTTGTGGCGGTCATTGGAACGCCAGCCATTTTTATACCCGTTTTTAATACCTCACCGCGCTCATCGCTGATATCGATAGCAATACGAACTTGCAAGCAATTATCCGGCTGCTTTTTTACCTTAACCTGCCAACGATATAGCTGATCGATCGGGTTAAAAGGTGAGACATGAAAATCTTTATTATGACAAAATTCAGTATTCGCACCATTGAGTGTAAACCCATAGTAATGGCGCTTATCCCATGGTGTATTAGAGACTTCAGCCAATAAATGCGACGGCATCTGCTGCTCATCGAAACCTAAGTAAAAATTGACTGGACTAAAATATATGCCTGCATTGCGGCAAACGAGCATTCCAATAATATCGCCTGTTGGCTCACTCCCCGTTTGCTCAGTAAACGCTTGGTTCAAGCGATGATTAAGTGTCTGAACAGAATTTGAACGACAGTTATCCTGCTTATTACTCATTGATAAATTACTTAGGCTATTTGACTCTTGTAAAGGTAGACCTTGTAAGTAATCATCAGGACAAAACTGCTGCAAGGCTTTTTTCTTTGCTGAAAATAATGGCAATCTTTTGACCAGCCGTCCTTTTGAAAGCAACTTTTTTAAAAGCTTATTTTTGCTACTAATACCTGTACTTACTTCAGGAAGCTCCAGCCCTTTAGCCAATGCGCTGATATTGATGCCCCAATAACGGTATGGGTACGCAAATTTATGCACACTTGGCAGTAACCGACTGTGCCAAGTCGTCCCATGGAACAACTGATGGGGTAACAGCTTATTAGGCGTGTCGGTTTCAATAGACATAGCATTCTCTTCAATAGTGTTCGTTGATTTCACTGCTAAAATCACTGCACGTTATGACGACCAAATAAGCGACGCTTTCGCTTTTGTTCATCATTTTTAACAGGCGGTTGTAAACGTTCAATGTACTCAATCAGCTCCTGATTGGTGAGCGCCGTGACCACCTCACGCTTATTAAGTGTGCGCAATTTGCTATCTGCCTTTACCGGTAGGTCTTTATAACGAAACGGCGTATGTGCGCTCTCGGCATCAGGCAGATGAGTCGGATCAACCTCGTCCTTTATCGCAATATCATGACCGAGCGCCTGACAGACACGTAGACCACTACGTACGCCATCTTCATGAAAACCATTAAACCAATAGGCACCGCAAAAATGTGTGTGCATGTCGTTACCGGAGATACTCGACCATCTGCTTTGCGCCTTAATCATCGCTTTATCAAACACAGGATGGCTATAATCGATGCGCTTGATGACGTGCTTATCATCAATATTTTCATGAACGGTTTCTGGATTCAGCGTAACCAAATAATTGTGTTTTTTGGTCAGGCGTTGCAGAATATTCATGTGATAAGTCAGCACTGGTTTTGCTGATGTTTGCGCTTTTTGATTTGCGAGACTCTCATCAATCAGATAATTCCAGCTGGCCCATGCCAACGGCTTGTTCGGTAGGACACTGACATCGGTATGCAGTACGGCGGTATTTTTGGTAAAGCGAAAATGACTCAGCACCTCATTTTCATCCTTACTGGCGTCTGTTAAAATTTTGAGCGCGGTGTCTGCATGACAAGCAAAGATAACTTCGTCAAATACCAATTTTTCGTTTAAGCTTTCGATATTGTTGTCAGTAATGCTTTTATTTTTAACCGTCAATAATACTTGCTCACCATCTCGAACCACAGACTGGACTGGACTGTTTACTCTCACCTCACCGCCCGCTTTGATGAAGCGTGGAATCAACTTATTGACGTACTGTTTTGAGCCACCTCTAATCGTAAACCACTGCGGACGATTAACCACATCAAGCAAGCCATGATTGTCAAAGAACTGTGCAAAAAACACCAGTGGGAAGTCTTGCACTTCATGCAGACTGGTTGACCAAATGGCAGAAACCATTGGCAGCAAATAGTTATCTATAAACAGCTTGCCATAACTTTTTTCTGTGAGATAGCTGCCCAGTGTTTGCTCAGTAAAAACACTAACATCTTGCCCTTTAGTACGTGCCATTTCGTAGTCTTGGCGTAGCTGCTTGATATGCTTATTGAACTGTAAAATATCTTTGATAAATTGCCAAAACTTTGGATTGAAAACATTCTTACGCTGCGATAATAAAGTATTGAGCGTGTGACCATTGTATTCAAAATGGCGCGCTGTATTCTTTACCGAAAAGCTCATATCAGTCGATTGAAACGGCACTTGTAGCTCATGCAGTAGACGAAAGAAATTGGGATAAGTACGCTCATTGAAGACGATAAAGCCAGTATCTATGGCACTGTTTTCCACATTGCTGCTCTTTGCTTTTTTGCCGTCTTGTAGCGCCACATCGATGGTATTTACATGACCGCCAATATAATCATTAGCCTCGAACACTGTCACTTCATGTTGCGCCACCAGATAATGGGCGCAAGTCAATCCTGATACACCTGAGCCAATGATAGCAATACGTTTTTTAGCTTGAACGTTAGTCGTCTGTTTTGAGAGGCTGCTGGCTTCATGAGAGATTGTCTCTAGGTTCTTACGTTTACGGCGGTTAAACAGCATTGATGCGCTCCTTTCCATATTTTTAGTAATTTATTTTTAGCCGTTTTTCAATATAATAAGCTATTTTTTATTGATTTTTTCACTGACTTGCTGCCACACCAAATCTGGCAACGTACCCAATACCTTTAACGGTAAAGTGAGCTTTTTGGGAAATTCGATCACGTCGCAACCACTCGCGATACCATCACGAATAGCTTGGCTTGCCTGCGCTGTTGTTTGGATAAAGGGCATGGGAAAATCGTTCTGCTTAGTCATTGGCGTCTCGACAAAACCAGGCACGACCAAGCTTACCGACACATCATGCGGTGCAAGGCTAATTTGCAAAGTTTTCATGAGGTAATGGATGGCAGCCTTTGAGCTGCCATAAGCTTCGGCACGAGCAAATGGCACATAAGCAGATGCTGAACCAATGCCAACCAAGCGACCTTTTGAGGCGATTAGTTTTGGCAATATCCCTTCGATAGCATGTGACAACGTACCCATATTTACCGACATCACTTTCATAAAAGAGGCGCTATCGAAGTTTGGCATGTCCAAATATTCACACATGCCAGCGCCACAAATCGCCAAATCAACCTCTTCAATTTTTTCAAAAGCGTCGATAACTTTATCCCGATCCATGAGATCTAAGTCAACCGTTTCTGCGCCTAATGACTCAAGCTCAGCCAATGCGCTATCGTCTCGACCAACGGCATAGACATGATGACCGTCTAGTAAATAGTCTTTTGCCAATTGATTGCCAATACCCGACGTCGCGCCAGTAATAAGTATATGTAATTTCTTAGTAGAGTCAGTCATCGTAAACGTCCTTTTATTTGTGCTGATAGCACAAAACTTACCATGCATTCAGGTGTCAAATACTTGCTTATCATCTTTAGTCAGCTGATGGCATTAACCTTTTTTTTGTTAAGGTATCATCCATTTTATTTATTAAATCTAAACAATCATAGCGCAAGGCTATCGATTTATTGTTGTGGTTTCGCAATCAATGCATCTCTCAATTGACTGAACCTGTCTACTCTCGCGCACTGGAAAAATTGCTCTTAGGTCTGTCGTTTTATGTTACTAGCCTTATAAGACAGCCTAATTACGGCATGCTACAATACTAAAAATCAAAAATATATTTGAATTAAAAGGCTGATTAGTCAACGTATTTATCATGGAAATATCCAACCTGTTAAAAGCGCTTGTGTTTATTAACGGTTATTTATTTTCAAAAATCAACTTCCCTTGCGACAGTTTTTGAAACTGCCTGATATCCTGTCCTAATGATATCTCAAACGTTATACAATTAATGATAGTGCTTCACCAATCCCACTCCACTATAAAAAGGATCTCTCATGAGCGAATTGCAACTCTCTGACCGCGTCAACAACATCAAGCCATCGCCTACGCTAGCGATTACCAATAAAGCCAAAGAGCTAAAAGCAGCTGGTAAAGACATAATCGGTCTGGGTGCGGGTGAACCTGATTTTGATACGCCAGAGCACATCAAAAAAGCAGCAATCGATGCCATTAATGACGGTTTTACCAAATACACCGCTGTCGATGGTACGCCAGAGCTCAAAAAAGCCATCATTGAGAAGTTCAAACGTGATAACAACATCAGCTATGAGCCCAATGAAATCCTGGTATCAGTCGGTGGTAAACAGTCGTTTTTTAACCTTGCGCAAGCCTTTATCAATCCAGGTGATGAAGTCATCATTCCGGCACCTTACTGGGTCAGCTATCCTGACATGGTCATCATAGCAGAAGGTGTGCCAGTCATCGTCAAATGCCCTGCTGAGCAAGATTTCAAAATCACCGCTGAGCAGTTAGAAGACGCCATCACTGACAAAACTAAAATGCTGGTACTAAACAGCCCCTCTAACCCAACAGGTATGATTTACACGTTGGATGAGCTAACAGCCATCGCTGACGTGCTGAAAAAGCACCCACAAGTTTATGTTGTGTCAGATGACATGTATGAGCACATCCGCTGGACGGGCGATAAGTTCTATAATATTCTGAATGCAGCACCTGAGCTAAAAGAGCGGGCAATTACTTTAAATGGCGTGTCAAAAGCATATGCGATGACTGGCTGGCGTATTGGTTACGCTGGTGGCCCTGCCAAGCTGATTGGGGCGATGAAAAAAGTACAATCACAGTCAACCTCATGCCCAACATCGATCAGCCAAGTGGCTGCCGAAGCCGCTATCAGTGGCGATCAAAGCGTGCTCACGCCAATGGTAGAAGCCTTTGAAAAGCGTTGTGATCTAGTCGTTGATGGTTTGAACGCGATTAAAGGTATTACCTGTCTGCGTCCTGATGGCGCTTTCTACGTGTATCCTGATATCAAAC
Organism: Psychrobacter sp. UBA6739; assembly: GCF_002453835.1. Classification (NCBI taxonomy): domain Bacteria; kingdom Pseudomonadati; phylum Pseudomonadota; class Gammaproteobacteria; order Moraxellales; family Moraxellaceae; genus Psychrobacter; species Psychrobacter sp. UBA6739. Next base: position 64,419 of record NZ_DKHR01000053.1, on the reverse strand, counting down.
CACTCATCAAAGCCGCTGGTCTGTCATCATGTACTGAATTTTCAGCATGGTTGTTAGAGAAAGTTGGCGTTGCAGTGGTGCCTGGTGACGCCTTTGGTCTTGGTGGCTATATGCGCATCTCTTACGCGACTGATGAAGCAACGCTAAAAGACGCCTTATCACGTATCGAAAAAGCGGTTGCTGATTTAGACATTACTGAATAATAAATAAACAGCCACTGTCTTAAAATTACTACGCTTAAGTATGTGCTTAGAAATGTGCTTATAAACGAAGACGCCACCTATCCTCTATGTGGCGTCTTTTTTATTTATCTCATAATTGTTGGATTTTTTGGCAAAAAACCTCAAAAGACGCCTTATCCCCTTATTAAAATAATTATCTTTGATAATTATGCAAAAAAGGCTTGACGTATTTTTTATTTTTGCTAGAATACGCCCCACTTAGCAAGAACTCGTTAGAGGCTTCTAAGGCTCGTTGTAAGGTTTTAAATACTTGCAGCTTATTCTCCAATAGCTCAGTTGGTAGAGCAACGGACTGTTAATCCGTGTGTCCCTGGTTCGAGCCCAGGTTGGAGAGCCACATTTTAGTTGTAAATTTCTTGAATTATCTTTAATTCATTTATGGCATTTGCCAAAACCCTCATCTCTTTGATGAGGGTTTTTTTATGGCTATTGTTTTTATTGGCATGAAGAAACTTATATAAAACTCAGTAGAAAAATAAGTAGCCAACGATATAACACCCATTACCTTGCTGTCCTAACGGTTTTTATTTCAGCACAACGTACGCAGCTGAAATAAAAACTGTTAAAGAAGTTAGCATTTAAAGTAAGGAAAATAATTAAGGTAGGAAAATTGAGATATGAGCTTGCTCTTTGTTTTCTTGAATCACATTGTCGTATGCTGACAGCTGCTCATTAGAGAAACTATTGGTAAACTGCCACATGGTCGCAAATATCGCGGTCAACAACACTGCCATGACCGTGAGTATGACCCATAGTGGCGTTTCGCTCGTGAGCGTGTGTTTGATTTGGTCGGGTATCGCCCAAAATGGCGAAAACTCGTTCTTATTACCCCGTAGATGCTCAATTTCATCCCCTAAGCGTGAGATAAGATAACGAATTTTCTCTGGTGCCTCTAAACGATACTTCCCTTGAAAACCAAGTAGCATCGCATAGTGATAGACCTCCAGAGCAGGCAGACGCCTCTCTCCTTGCTCGCGTAGCCCATCTAAACGCTCAAAGAATTCATTACCAGCAATTTGTGAGCCAAATAAATCCAACTGCAAAGGATTTAGCTCCCAAGCATCTTTGAGAGTTTGAAACTCGGTCTCTTGCGAGGTCATGATGGTCTCATCAATCAACGCACAATACGCATACTTGGCTTCATGGATATCTTCTGACAGAAATCCTTTTTTGCGCGCATTCATCTCGAATTTATCTAAAAAATCATATATTTTTTGACGAAATTGTCGCGGCTCTGTACTGAAATAATGATTACGCAATAAAAACACCAAGTAAAAGCCGTCATACATGATGTCTACCAGCGACTGACTACTGATACGCTTATCTAGACCAGTTGCTGAGACCTTTGAAGCCACCTCGCCTGAATCTAACAACGAAGGTGCAGAACCCATTGAATTATTCCCTGACATGATTATTCCTAATGCTTATTATTTCAAATACTATTGAGGGCGTGTCCTCAAAATGAGAGCGCGCCCTAGTGCATACTCATCTTGCAACCTCAGCACCTCTAGAGACAAAAAGAACTACTGTACGATAGCCATCAGCTCTATTTTTAAATCATCAAAGCCATTTGGCACATAAATACAGATAGATTCAGATTTGAGCATTTCGTCATATAGCTCGCCTACCGGTTCGATGGTGAAGTAGCTAAAGCCTGGTCTCACTGGTATCGCACTGGGTACTTGGCTGACATGTGAAATAGAAGAGCCTGGCAGCGCTGATAAGACACGTTTCTCTACTGAGTCAGGCGTCGCAATTTTAAATCGGCGTGGTACGATGTCGATGAGCTCGTGCATCGGCAATGATGAGCTAACAGACAGATATAGCTGTGAGCCACGCGTGATCTTGTCACTACTTAGCTCGCCTGTATAATAAGATGGCTTATTCTGACGTAATGGAATCGAAATAAAGTTACTGGCAATGACGGTATTGAGTAGCTCACGAATGATTAAAATGATACTGACAAATGAGTCATTAGCATTATCGTGATGATAAGAAGGTAAGTCGCCCACCTTATATAATGAGCTAAAAGTAGCCAATTGGCTGGCGACATTTAATAATGCTTCATAAAGGCGTTCTGGATGTAGTTTGGCATTATTATATAAATGACTGAGCTGAGAGTATGCGGTATTTAGCGTATGCAATAGCCAAAAAGAGGCAATATCTGAGGAGCGAAACTCCAGTAAGTCATTGTTAGATTGACGATGATGGTCATACAGTGACGTAGACTTGGTATTAATCATCGTCATCAAACGATATACGTGACCAATAAGCGCAGGGTTACTCGTAATATGCACACTTGGGACGATATAATCATCATCGACTTGATAGATGCCTTGAGTGGTGCGCACGAGCTTGGCTACCAATAAGGACACGGTATCTTGGCTAGGCGCTTGCGCAGAATGGCTTAATTGCAAACTTGGCGACAGTTTAATCACGTCAATGACTGCTTCAGCCGCTTGGCTATATAGATCTTGTGCCTCAATAGCACCCCTTACATAGCGTGTTGGGTTGTCACTACGATCCGTCTGTATATTGCTGCCGCCACTATGGACAATCTCTAAACTCAAAAATACGAAAACTTCATCGCCATTGTCTTGGGTATCTAAGGTAATGGCTTTCGGTAAAGTGTCAGTACGAGGCGCATGATATATCGTGCCATCTGGCAATACCGCATAAATACTTTGAAAACTTAGTAAATTGCTTTCCAAAAGTTGCTTATCAATCTGAACATCAGATACGCCATAAGCATAAGGATGCACCAGCATCATACTCAAAGCGCGTTGCGAGTCATGATAAGTGTCTTGAATCTGAAAATGTTGGGGTCGCAAAAACAACCCTTCTCCCCATAATACCCTGTGTTTACTCAAGACAATCTCCTAAGAACAGCTGACTAGTGGCTGCTGATAATATTTAAGTTTGGTGGTAAATGTAGGTGCCAGTGCTGAGTCAACACCCTCAGTAATGCTGACATCGCATCCACCAATATTGATCGCCAGTGGCGTATCAAAATTGAGACTGGCAAGTGGGATAAGAAACTGTGAGCGCTTTTTGGTATATCTCAGCCCCACTTTAATAGCGATAAAGCGCGCGTCTTGTGGAATGTTCACAGTCAGACTGCTCTCACGATTTGGGATAATACTGATCTCTTTGGCCGCCAGTGCTTCAATATCCGTAAACTGACTCTCTTCTTCCAAAAATGCGATATAGGCAGTACTTGCTGTGCCTACTTTGGTACGCCCTGCATTGGCATTAGTGGTGGGTTTGATATTTAGAGTAATCTGCTGACGCTTCAGTTTTTCTTGTAATGCTTGCTGCTCAGCACTCATGGTCGCCAGCTGCTGTTGCTGCAGTTCTAGCTGTGCTTTTAGACTTTGCAGATCAGCACTATTTTTGCCATTATCAACGATATGGCTCATGGCATCTATAGTAGGAGGCTCGCCTGCCAATGCCGATACCTTGCCATTTGACTTGCTCAACTTATCAGTGCTGCATCCGGCGATCGTACCACTTAGCAAGCAAGTAGCAGCGATTAATGATACTGGCAATGTCATACATTTATTCATACTTTCAGTTTACCTTAGCTTGTTATTATCATTATTGACTGGTCAAAATCTCAGCCATTTCTGGGCGACCGAGCACGCCTTTTTTGCGCAGCTCAACATGCCCAAGATCCATCATACGCCAATCACCACCCCACACAAGTCCGGCAGATTTGGCTACTTTACCATATAATTTATAGCCTCGCATTGCCCAAGGATCCTTTTCGCTTATGACAATTTTACCATTTCTGATAAAGGCGCTATCGCCCGCTAAACCAAACTGATGATAGCTCTTGTATGATCCTGCCTTCGTTACATGAGTCCCTTTTTTCAATAGTCTTGCTTGCCTTGCAGGGCTACGATAGCCTTCTAACAGCACCATGTCATAGCCATATTGGTCACTCATTACTTTATACACAGTCAACAGCCGTTGAACAAAATCTGAGTTCATTTTTTGCCAATTACGGTCAGCATTTTTGATATTGATATGACCATTGTTTAGATGTGCAGCCAACATGTCACCTGAATAGCCAGTGCTATGATCTTGCGTGTCTAAGTCAGACAAGTCAGGCTCAGGGAGCATTAGCGGCCTATCAGTCTGAGGTATATTTGTCTGATTATCCGGCCAATACCCTTCCTCTGTCTTGTCAGCTTGGTAGCTTGCAACCTCGGCTTCTAGTTCAGCAAACAGCTCCTCTGGCGGAGGCGACGGCGGACGCAGACGCTCTCCTATGAGTAGTTGACTGATTTGCAGATTTGTCGTGCTAGCCACGGTATCGTTGGCATGATAAACCTCCAGAGAATGATTGGTAATCAGGGCATAACACAATCCAACCGTTGCCATGACAATCAAAAAAGACAATGCCGATATCACTGGAATACGAGAAACATCTATATCTGAAATAAAACGAATAAACTGCTTGATACGATAATCAAATGCTTTCTTTGGTGTCTTTATTGATGGACGCTTGAATTTTAGGCTAGACAATCGATGAAAAAACACCATTACTTTATCTAATAGTCGCCCACATAGCTGCCGATCAAAAAGCATGACCATCATGAGGATAGAGAGCAATGTAAAGACCGATACAGTCAAGTAAATCATAGGCAAGCGTCAGCGACAGTTGAGACGATAAAAACAAAATAATAATAAACAGGCGTTGATAATTACGATTTCGTCAGTATTATATAGACAAATCATCTCCTTTTAAAATAAAGCTAACTTAATTACACTAATTTTTATTTATTTCTATCCATTAGCTTATCTATAGACAGCTTAAAAATACCATTTCATTATAAAAATTCACTTAATAATGCTTAGAAGGCTTAGAAGGCTTACTGGTTATCGATTTTATAGTTTAACGACATTTTCAAAGCGACTCCTATCATTACAACCGAATCATAAATAAGACAAATAAAGTTAACTAGCATAGTAAAAACAAGCTTATAGATATCATAAAATTTGGATCGCAAAGCTTGTCTACATGGTAATAATCATAATAACAACCCAACAAATAGGGAGTTTAAATAAGTGGGCGCAAAAAAAATACTGTCATACGGCCGATCTGTTTTAGTCATGATTTTGGTGTTGTATCTCATTTTGGTCTGGATGTACTTTAAAGACAATGCGCGACAGCTGACCTCATCTGGCTTATTACTATGGTTTGTTACCATCCCTTTATTGTTTCTTGGCTCTATCATGGCGCTCTCATGGTGGCAAAAAAAACTGGATAAACAAACAACCGATTCACCAGAGATACTTGATGGAACAACAGATAAAACAGACGCTATTAAGCCGCCCAATACTTATCAGTTATTCATCTATAGCCGTGTCTGCCTACCAGAAGGAGACTGTTGGTCTGAAGTGGTGGACAATGACGCAGACCTAACCGTATTGAGCGAGGATTTGACAGATATTGATGGTATGCCAATGTTAGTCAAACCGATTGCAAGACTCCCTGATGTATCCGCACTACCATATCCTAGTCTGTCTGATGCCTATTCAGCAGATTCAGAATTTGACGACAGCTATTCAGACCGTTATTTAGATTCGAACAGTGATTTAGACCTTAGTTTAGACAGCCATCTCGATGGTGAGAGAGTTACCGAACGTAAAGCCGCGTTAAATGATACTACCTTGCGTTTACAGGCATTAATTTATGAGCAGCTAGTCTTGAGCGAGGAGATGCTGTCTAGCCTTGCCGAACACTTTTACCAACATCACCAACAGGATACGACTCAGTCCAACGCAGCCATTCATATTCATCCCGAATGGCAGCAACATTATTTGGTGAGTGCCAACGAAGTAAGTAGTGAAAATAACAGCCGTAAAGAGAACAGTGATGACAAAATGACAGCAGCCTCTGCTGGTCATTTAACCAATCTTCCTATCTATTTATGCTTACCTGCCAGCGCCGATTCAGCATTTTTGATCGCGACCATAAAAGAACAGTTAGCAGCTTACGGTATTCCTGATACACGGCTTGCTATTACGACCATCATAACTGACAGCACTGACGTCGCAAACACCGTAGCAAATAATAGCGCTAACAATAGCACCATTGCCACACCTACAGAATTCATCCATAGACATCTGCTGCCTTTATCTAAATCAACTGCGCCTGATCTTTGCTTAATTCTCATTGCAGATTCACAGATAAGTGAAGAATGGTTAGACACTCATTTGTATGCTGAGCAAATGACCAATGTCATTCCTACTGAGGCGGGTGCGCTGTTGCTATTCTCGAATCAAGCGGCTCAAGAGCTACTCAATATTGACGCTAGTACCCGTATTTTATTAACGGAGATAGCTACAGCTCATCGCACTGAGCTTTTGAGTGATAAACGTCGCTATTTGAATCATTTAACGACTATCAAAAACCTATTAATAGACAATATGCTTTCACTGTCACCGACCGATACGACCACGCTAGAAACCACTGATAAACAGACAGTAAAGTCCGCAAAAAAATCGTCTGACATCAACAGCAAAGAAAAATACAAGACTAATGTTGCTATAACAGACATGACCATTACCGCTATGTCTGACATTAATCCATTAAAGCAGCCCTATGACTTATCAACGTATATGAGCTTTCTTGAAGCATTTATAGCACAAGGCGCTCTAGTAAATGAGCATCATTTAGGGCATTATATGCCATTGAATAATTGGTTGAAGCCATTCATCAGCTTATCGTTATTCATTGACTTAGCCAAAGAAGACCAACAAGAGTCAGACAGATCATTTCTAATTACTCAACATAAGCACTGCAATATGCTTTGGTTGCTACACTCTTCTCAAATATCTGAGTCGTAGTTTTAATAGTGTTTTGTCGTGGTAAATACTCGTTTTATTATCTTAAGTTCATACTAGGTAGCACGCATGTTTTCAAGGTTTTTTCATCTTATCTATAACCCAAGAGTATTATTGGCGCTGGGGCTCATAGTCGCCCTAGTCTTACTTTATGATTATGTGACTATTAAAACCTTTGTCATAATCATTGGCGTCCTAATCACATGTACGGTGCTGGGGGCGCTTGGCTATTACCTGTGGAAAAAACGTAAGCTTGCCTCAGATGAGCTGGCAAACTTAGTGGAGGATAATGGCAACGAGAGCCAAGGTGACGATAGCCTTCATGTGGCCAAAGATGAAAACGCTCAAGAAGTGCAAGCGCTACGTCAGCAAATGCAAGAGGCCATTAAAACCATTCGCAAATCAAAGATAGGCGATCAAACAGGCAAAGCGGCGTTATATGAGCTGCCATGGTATATGGTCATTGGTAATCCCGCGGCAGGCAAAAGCTCTGCAGTGCTACACTCTGGCTTAAAATTCCCCTTTATGGAGCAAGGTAACAAGCTATCCGTTAAAGGCGTCGGCGGTACACGTAACTGTGATTGGTTTTTTTCGACTGAAGGTATCTTGCTCGACACCGCTGGACGTTACTCCGTTTATGAAGAAGATCGCTCAGAATGGTTGTCGTTTTTAAGCCTACTCAAAAAGAATCGACCTAAAGCACCGATCAATGGCATCATCATCGCGGTTAGTATCGCCGAACTCACCAAAAATGACCCAAACTATGCGTTGGATTTGGCCAAGAATCTGCGCAGCCGTGTGCAAGACTTAACTGAACAGTTAGAAGTTTATGCGCCTGTCTATGTGGTCTTTACTAAAATGGATTTGATTTCAGGCTTCCGTGACTTCTTTAATGACTATGAGCAAGAAGAGCGCAGCCAAGTATGGGGCGCGACCATCCCCTACCCTGAAGACCCAGAAAACATCAATATCACTGACGTATTCGAAGAGCATTTTGGCGTATTGGTCAATGGTCTAAAAGATTTGAGCACCACTAAGCTATCCTTACGTCATCAGCGCACGGTATCTCCCAGTCTAATGACTTTCCCAATGGAATTTCAGTCATTACGTCCCATGATACGGACGCTGATGCATGCGTTGTTTGAGGACAACCCTTTCCAATTTAAGCCCATATTGCGTGGCTTTTACTTTACCAGCGCCTTGCAGGACGGGCAAGTTAGTAGCCAAATGACGTTGCAAATGGTACAAAATTACGATTTGCACCCACCTGCGATACCGCTCAATGCGCAGCAAGAAGCCGCAGACAAGCCCTATTTTTTACAAGATCTATTTTCTAAAGTCATTTTAAAAGACAAGCATTTGGTCAAGCAGCATAAAAACCGACACAAGCGCAGTCATCGTGCGCTTGCGACGCTAGCTGCTGTCGTGACTTTGTGTGCGGCTGTCGGTCTGTGGACATGGTCTTATGCCAATAATAAACAGCTCACTGAGCGTGTCGTGGCTGACTTACAGCAAGTCGCAGCGCTACAAAAAAATTCTAACGGTGATTTACAATCGCAGCTTGAGTCGCTCAATATTCTACAAAGTCGAATCGAGCAGCTTGAAGGCTATGAAGACGACAAGCCGCTGTCTTTGAGATTTGGCCTCTATCAAGGCGATAAGCTTAAGCAGAAATTGCTAGCAGAATATTATAACGGCATCAGCATTATCGTCTTAGCGCCAACCAAACAAAATATCGAAACGTTTTTGACCGAAGTAAATACCAATGCCGATCAATTAGAAGTCCGTACAGAAGACTCAAGCACTGATGGCACCTCTGATGCTGCCGTTAATGATGCTTATATCCAGTCGGACCCCACAGACGTTGAAGATGCTTATAATGCGCTCAAGGCTTATCTCATGCTTGGCAATCATGACAATTTAGAGGCCAGTCATTTGAGTGATCAGATGACCCGTTTTTGGCGCAACTGGCTCGAAGCCAATCGCGCTGACATGCCGCGTGACAAGATGATTCGCCAAGCTGAGCGTATCTTGAGTTTTACCTTGGCTCATGTCGACGACCCCGCCTTTCCATTGATCCAAAATGACTTAGGGCTGATAGACAAAACCCGTAGCAATTTATCCAAAGTTAGCAAAGGCCAACCTGCTCGTGAGCGGGTTTACTCTGAGATTAAAATGCGTGCATCTGCCCGTTTCCCATCGGTCACGGTTGCGCAGATTACGCAAAACAATGCTAATGAAGCACTGCTTGGTAGTTATGTCATTTCAGGCACTTTTACTAAAGAGGCATGGGATGCTTTCGTCAGTGATGAGATTGATAAAGCTGCCACTACGAGAGTGGTCGCCGATGATTGGGTGTTGGCCACCAGTAGCCAAGATGACCTTACCTTGACAGGCAGTCCTGAACAGATAAGACAATATCTGGTCAATCGCTATAAGCAAGAATATATCAGTGAATGGAAACGTTTTTTATCTCAAGTGTATGTTCGGGATAGCACAAGCTTCGATGATCATGCGGTCTTATTAAATCAGCTGTCCAATGCCACAGAGTCACCGTTAAAAACCCTATTTGAGACAGTAGATCGCCAAACTCAATGGGACAATAAAGCGGCTAATCAAGCAGCTGGCAATGGTGGCGAATCTCGTCGCTCATTTGTCAATTGGTTTAAGCAAACCATCCTGCGTCAAAGCCCTGCTGAGCTGCGGCAAGCAGAAGCAGCGATGAATAATGGTGGTAGCTCTAGTAACGCCGCGCCTGTAGCACAAGCAAGCTCAGGTGTGATTGCTCAAGAATTCTCCTCTATACATGCGCTAGTAACGCCAAGAGAAGAAAATCAGGATCTGTCATTATTAGATAGCTATTTAGTCAGTTTAGGCGATATCAGAACCCGTTTTAACAATATCGCTCGTAGTGACGACATCGGCCCTGATGCCTTGTTGTTTGCCTCACAAACCCTCAGCCCCGAAGGCTCAGAGTTAACCAAATCTCTACAGATATTAGATGAGCAGATCCTAAGTCAAGCCAACTCTGAAATAAAACAACTGGTTCGTCCGTTGTTGAGTGAGCCACTGACTCGTTCATTTAATATGCTGCTGACGCCTACCAAGGCAGAGATTAATAAAGTTTGGAAAGCGCAGGTCTATAAGCCTTTCCTCGATAATTTAGGCAGTAAGTATCCCTTTACCGCCAATGCAAACTTAGAAGCGACGCCTGCAGAGATCGGTCAATTCTTCGGCGAAGATGGCTATGTGGCGCGATTCGTCAACGAAACGTTATCGCCCTTTATCATTCGCCGCGGCGATCAAATCTCCAGTAAAATCTGGAATGGTGCAGGTCTGGGTCTTAATCCGCAGTTTGTCGCTGATTTTGGCCGTTACTTTACCAATTATACGGGTAGTAATAGCCCAGGTGCTGCTGGTGCGAATAATACTGGTGGCGCTGCCAATCAAACCACTTTTCAAATCATGCCATTACCCGTCAGCGGTTTGACTGAATATACCATTGTGGTCGATGGTCAGCAGTTGCGTTATCGCATGGGAACCCAAGCGTGGACAACGTTTGTATGGCCGAACCCAAGTAGCCAACCTGGTGCCAGTATTCGAGCCAAAGACTATGATGGCAGAGACTTTACTGTCTTTGAAGAAGCAGGTAGCTTTGGGGTAGAAAAGCTGATTAACAGTGCACGCCGTACTGAACTCGGCAATGATATCTTTGAAATGGCATGGGCTGGTGACGGCATCACTGTCTCTGTACGCTTTAGAATCATCAGCGGCAGTGGTAGTAGTACCACTACCGGTCAAGGTCGCTCTACCAATCCCTTTACCGGCATGAAACTACCAGAGGAGATTATTGCCCTTGGTGTCACACGTACAGCAAGGCCAATTTCTGATGATAATGCTGTTGATGGCGATACTCCTAATGCAGGTTCTGGCACCAATCAGCCAGTACCAACTGGCGAGCAAAATACAAGCAATGTCACGCCGCCAGCCCGCGTATCTACTATAGCCCCTAATACCAATAGTGAAAATAGTCCACCAGTACAACCGCCTACTGATACCACGACGGCTACTGATGATCGTTCAGCCGTGACTGAACAGCAGGAGCAAACGCCATGACTCCAGACTCTTTGCCTTTAGTATATTTTGGAAAATTGCCTGCTCGCGGGGACTTTGTCCGGGCGCGCGCTCATATCTCTGAGACCAATGCCATTGATGAATGGGTCAGCGAAGCGCTAGCCGTGTCGGAAAGTGTATTTAGCGGAATTCCGATAGACAATGTCAGCAATCATAACTTTGCCTTTTTAAATTTCAGTCATATCGACACTAGAGCTAATGAGATTATCACCGGTGTTTTGATCCCTAGTCACGATAGTAGCTATAGAAATTACCCATTGATAGGTTTTGGCGTGCTTCATCTCGATAAACCGAAAAACTGGATGAACTATCTGCCCGTCAAGTCATCAGCGCTTTGGAATGACACTTATGAAGTTTTGAGTATGGCAAAATCCAAAACTGACAATAGCGATCTTATGGAGCACCTCAACCATAGCCAACTCAGCATCGATAACAATGCCAGTACTTACTACTATGATTTTATCAATACCACTACGTTGCATGATATAGCGATCTTAATGAACATCGATAAAGCGCAGCTGATACAGCAAATCATTGCCACTGGCCTGTTATTTTTACCGACCTTTACTAAGGGTTTCCATGGCTTGAATAAAGCCATCTGCTGGTCACTTACCTCTGATAGAGAAAACTCGATACACATGGCCACTTTTTGGCACGATCTCATCAATGGTTTTTATCAGCCACACCAGCTCTACTTGAATACCTACTTATATCGTGTCGCTAATTGCTATCGCCTGCTCATGAGTTTTACTAAACCCGATGGACGTATACTCAAGCAAATATCAGAAAGTGAAAAAACTTATCCTGAAGATTGGGTGGTCATCGCTCATAGTTACTGGACTCAAGGCTATATCGATGAAGACATTGGATTGACACGGTTTAATAAAGTATTGTTACAAGACAACTTATATCTGTATGATACTAGGCAATTGTTTAAAAAAACTTTTTTAGCACAATAAATAATGGCTCACGATAACTGCTGATTCGTAACAGCTGATAGCTGATAGTAGCCGCCATGCATCATACCCCTGCAATTAGTCACTGCTCAATAATAGACAGATTAAAAAGGTACTTGAATGAAAGTCCTCTCTAGAATAACAACACCCAAGCGAACAAATCACACGAAAAACCTGCTATTAGCCGCCGCTATCACCCTGCCTATGAGCGCCGTTGTATTTGCAGAACATAACGACACTCATGTGACAAATAATTCACAAAATGTGCCAGTGGTCATCAAGGGTGTGGTCGCTACCAGCTCAGACAAACAGCAACTGCTCGACAAGCTAAAAGCACAGTATCCTGATAAACCCGTCAGAGATGAAATCGAAGTACGTTCGAACATCAGTATACCAACCAACTGGCAACAGATAGCCACGACTATCATTGATAGCGATATCTCTAACATTCGTCAAGGGCGTATCGACATTCATGGGACGACCATTAGCTTACATGGCAAGGTAAGCAGCCTTGAACAAAAGCAAGCCATCCAAAATCGTATTCACTCGCGCCTAACTGATCTCTATCAATTAGAAAATCAGCTGGTCGTGGTAGAAGGTGAACAACGCCTCATAGACGAGACTTTAGGCAACCGTATTGTCGAGTTCGAGTCTGGTAGCACCAATCTAACGCCGATGGGCCTCGGTATCTTAGACGATATGGCAGGGGTGTTACAGCGGGTCGGTGATAAGCCTGTTCTTATCACCGGTCATACCGACAATGTCGGCAATTCTACCGCCAATCTTGCCCTATCAAATAAGCGTGCAGAAGCAGTCAAACAATACTTGATCGGTCGAAATATCAATGCGTCTCGCCTCAGTACTACTGGTAAAGGGGACTCAGACCCTATCGCTAGTAACGACAACGAAGAAGGTCGCACTCGCAATCGCCGTATCGAATTTACCCTTAATGAATAACATCGCTATGTAGAACGTATGACGATAATGCTCACTAAACAGTGACGGTTAAGTGCTGATAGCTGGATTGATAATGCTGAAAAGCATGCTGTCATTGCTACTAGAGATATCGATGCTACAAAAAATGCCAATGCTAAAAGAGAGCCACCGCTAAAAAAATAGGGACATAACTATGCTACGCTTGACCAATACCGTGCTGCCTATGCACCCTGATCGGCTCTATGCCAGTGAAGGCAGCACTCAAGCGGCCTATCCGAGCGCTCGCCAAGACATCAATGCTCATCGTGCGTGGCAAGATAAGCTCATGCATAGCGCTGATGAAGCCGATATCATTGCTCAACTAAACCCCAATGGTAATTGCCAATACCAGCAGCACGGTATCGACACTTATGTGCTACACGTTTATATCCATGAGCGGCATCACCCTCCCTTTACGCCATTAACCAATCTCATCGGTAGCCCTCTGACCTTGAGCTTTAATATTCCAAGTGGCCTAAGCTTTCGCCATCTGTATATAACGGCTGTGCATCAGCTAGATCATGATGGCAGCTACGGCTATTATCGCTTGCTCGCCCAGCCCATCACTTATCGTCTGCATCAGCATATACGCGGTCATATTGATACTCATTTGACCGTACAAGCGATGGTAGCAGAGCGCACGGCTACGCTGGATATAGAAATAATCGATGACAGCAACAATGGTGAAGATGCTAACTGGTCATCAGCACGCATGACCCAGTGGCAAATAAGCGACTGGACACATATTTGCGAGCGGCTCGCGCGTCAAGGGCTGACAGCCTATCTACGCCATGAGCAAACGGACGAGCATAGTCCACCAAAGCTCGTTATTACATCGCACAGTCCAAGTGATAGCGATGGAATTAGCTTAAATATTGGCGCGCTGCGTTACCAGCAAGTGTTACATGACCGTGTCCATGCACCAGTATTGGCATTGAGTGAGCAGGTCATCACCCAGCCAAACTCAGTAACGATGCAGCGTTTTAATAGCAGCAGTGTTGCACACCCAACGCAGTCCGCTGACGTTGCGATGAGCCGTAACTCTGATGACATAAGCCATTCGAATAACTACACACTCACATTAGACACGCCTGCTGCTTTTGCGCCAGTAACAGATACTGAAACCATAGACGAAGCAACCATCGTGGCAAACAGTCATCAAAGTCAATATAGCGTCTATCATGCTCTAGCCCATGCTACGGATTTGAGTGTTGCTGATACCTTTATGCTTGTCGATCACAGTGCGCTCAATCAGCACTACCGTGCTACCCATATCGTGCATCTGGCTCGCAATAGTCTAGCGCATGTCACAGGGCTGACCCAAAGCTCACGCCACCAACAGCGTCATGCGTCAACATTAGCAGCTGGCATTCATTTGACTCAGCTGCGCCTCATTACCGCTGATACCTCATGGGTCGGTCATCTATATAGCAGACATGCCCTACCGCCGATGACGGGTATCACCGAAATGCAAAATGAGATGGATAGCCGTAACCATATGACGCCCACGCGCAGCTATTTACTGGATAGCCCTGCCCAGCCTATCAGTCGCCTTGAGGCTCAGGCTGGCGCTAACTATGGCACCCACTTCACCCATAGAGCGGATGACCAAACCCTGATGCAGTCTATCGGTGATAGCGAGCATCTGATTAATACTGGCAGTTTATTGTCATCGACTCGCCCTAGCCTATTTGCCACGGACAACGAACAAGCGATTGAAAGCGGTTATCGCAACACGAGCAATGGTTTATCTGAATGGATGACTGACCACCGTACAGAACAAGCTTACTCTCAGCTAAAAGTAGACAGTTCTGGGATATCCGCCAGTCTAAAAATGGGGATTATCAATCCTGCTACAGATGGTGCTAAGCGCCAAGGTATTAGTGCCACTACCACTGCGCAAATCAATATTAAGTCTGGTGAAGCACTCGTTCTATCCACTCAACCACAAACTCACACACAATCTGGACAGCATAACTACCAGCAGCACACCCCGACTCTGACCCAAACTGGTCTTGGCGGTCAGCACTTAGCCGAACGTTTAACACAATTGGCGACAGGGCTTGGACGTCATGTCAATGACCACAAAGCGATTAAGACGCAGCTTGAGACTATCGCAGAGGAACAGCAAACCAAAACCCATCAAACGATGCCCTACACGCTAATCGATAGCGCAGCATACAGTGCTTATGCCAGTGACGATACGCTGATTCACAGAAGTATGGGTGAGATGATTAGTACTACGCAGCAAGATATGATGATCAGTAGTGGGGAGAGTCATAACCAAGTCAGTAGCGAGTCTCTAAATATCATAGCCGATGGTCAATTTAGCATGACCAATGCCAAAGAGAATATCACCCTCTCCGCCCATACGGGTAAGCTTGAAGCCACGGCTAAGCAAGATGTCAATATAGCCTCCTCGACCAAAGAGGTTGAGATAGTAGCGACGAATAAAATTACACTTACCGCTGGTGGTGCAAGTATCACTTTGGATGGCGCAAATATTACGATAGCCGCAAAGCAGTTTACGGAGAAGGCTGGTAAGCATAGTAAAGCTGGGGGTGGAAGGGATGGGATGGGTTTGGCGGGGTTGCCGAGTTTGATAGCTGGTGCGATGTTTAAAGCGCAATTTAAGTTCGCTGACGATGATGATATCGCCTACACCAATACACCATATATTGCTATTAATGAGAATACAAAAGAAACATTCGAGGGTGTAACTGATGCTGAGGGAAATACTGAGACTTTTTATAGTTCTGACTCCAATAAGATTAAAGTACATCTAAGAAATGAAGACCCTTGGGGATCTATTAAGCTTTATAAAACTAAATTTAAGTTTACTGATGATGATGGTAACCCCTATAGTCATGTTCATTATCGTGCAATATCTGAGGTAAAAGAGTTAATTTATTTTGGAATCACTAATGCTGAGGGTGAAACTGAAAACCTTGTATCATCACTTGAAGAAAACTTTAATGTTCACCTCTATCTATCAACGAATGGAGATTATTAGTTATGCAAAAACCGCCTCAATATTCTACAGATAAAACTACTTTAGATGGTAAAACTAAACAGGTGAAGATTACAAAGGGGAACAAAAATTTAAAATCTTGTCCTGTATTTGAGAATTTAGTGCTCAGTGCAAAGGGATCTGAATATTTAGATGATATTAACTCTCGTCTTAAACTTGGTAGCTGGCTAACAAGATTTTTAGGTATAGGAGGAGTAGCTACTGTCTTTATAGGCGGAACAACTTTAAATGCAGAAGTTGCAGTAAAATCAACAGACTGGATAATGCTTGCAGAAGGTATGAGAGACGTGAGTAAGATAACTCGACGAAAAGTTGAAGACATAGCAGGTATGGCTGTCATTGACCTTCAAAGTGATGGAGCAAGTAACGATGAAATTAAATTCTTTAGATCTATTTACGATGGATGTATACCATGAAAAAAACTATATTCTTTTCATTAATATTAATCATATTTTCAGTACCGGCTTGTGCTAAAACAGAGACACAATTAGAAGATAAACTTACTCTAGAATCAGCAATAGAACAGTACGAGAACACTATAGATCTATGCACTGCTGAAGAAAAAAACAGAACTTTACCTGATGAAAGTACTTTAAAGAAGATAAGTAAAATTGACATAAAAAAAGTTAAAGATTACATATTATATCGTTCAGATATCAACTATAAGATATGTATGCTTAAAAATGGTGCAGCTCCACTTGAATATTTTGTAGCTTTATCAACAGATAAGGCAAAAAGCTCCGCAGTACGAAAGAGAGCACGTTTAATTTCTGAAGAAATAGTCAGCAGTCATATAATAGACAAAGTAAATAATATTTCAAATTTAACATCAGAAGAAATGTTACAACTAAAGTCAATCGGTTATTTAAACACAAGCTTTGATGCGGTTAAAACATATGATGCTTTAAAATCTTATAACAGCCAAAAAATCGATTGACTTAATGATAGAAATTAGAATAGCAATAAGTAAGAAGCAGTGCACTTTGATGTTTGATCTGAATGAGTAGATAGATATGTTGAAGCGATTAAGGTTCATTACTTCTTTTTTTATCATATTAATAGCTACTTCTTGCCAAGCTAAAACAAAGGTTAATATGCCTGATAAATCTTTAGAAATTTCATTAAACATGACTGCTAAAGATTTATACGGTGCTAACCCTGAGTATAAAGCTTTCCAAGAAGCAGACGCTCAGCCTATGGGGGTTACTTTTCAAGGTTATGATTTTCCAAGATATAAAGAACCTACTGTCATTATTAAATATCCTAATGGTGAGTTAAGTATTGACGGTGTTATGTCAGTCTTGGCTTACGACGATAACAAACAAGCAAATTACAAACTCTCAAAAATCAATCTTGGCTTTTTATTCAACCATAAAGTAAGCGGTATATCAGACGAAAACGCTTATAAAAAAATGATGTCTTTCTTTAAACAGCTACAAGATAAAGGTTGGACTTATGCTAAAAGTTTAAGTGAACCTCGTTTAAGCCCTAAAGATAGCTTTACATTTGCCACAAAAGAAGGTGGAAGTGACTTTAATCTTGATTACACCTACCCTTTGAACTTTGAGCAATGGATGCAGCTCAGTGATTTACAAATATGGCAACTGCGACATGGTACAGATGTATTTATGAATATTAGAATAAATAGGCAAAGTGACCCTGAAACAGGCAACCATCATTACCTGATTAGCTTAGATGTTTTCGATGAGTTGGAATTAATAAAACAAATAATCCCTAATAACTATGATGAATCTTTGCCTAAAGAATATAGTAAGCTTTATGATGGACTTCCTGAAGCTAGACTTTTTTTCGAGACTAAAGCTATCAAAATGGGATTGAAGATTCAGCAAAACCAACCTGACTATACTTTACCACTAGTACTTAAAGAAACAGGCATAGATACTAGTGAGTTTGTCTCTATTGACCCTTATAAAATTACTTATGAAGAGTTTATGCAGCGTTCTGAGGCGGGTGAAGATATGACGCCTTATTATGAGAACCAGCCTACCACTAAACCTGAAATTACTAGTCAAGCCAAAGGGCGTTGCCCAGCAAATCAGCCTTGCCCTAAGTCAGGCTACTGGTTCACTCAAGCAAAAGCGAACAGTCGTGCCTACTTTAAGCAAGGTGACATCATGCCTGATTACCCTAACAACCAATGGGGCGAAGTTATTTGGCAGTTTGAAGGTGAACAAGGGTAAGGCTATAAAATCCCATTATTCAAGCAACTAAGGCATGTTTGGTATTATATTTAAACAAATTTTCATTACTCTGATTTGCTTTAGCTTTCTTTTTTTAGCTACTGCCTGCCAAGCAGAAAAAGAGACTGCTATGCCTGACAAACCGTTAGAAATTTCATTAAACATGACTGCTAAAGAGTTATACGATGCCAACCCTGAGTATAAAGCTTTTCAAGAAGGCGACGCTCAACCTATGGGCGTTACTTTTCAGGGTTATGATTTTCCAACAAGCAACATGGGGAAAGTAATTTTCCATTATTCTGACGGTAGTTTCAATATTGACCAAGTTGTCACTATTTTAGCTATGGATAAGGTAACTAGCGAGCAGAGAGGATTGAATAAAATTACAGTTGATTTTTTCTTCGATAAGACAGACAACGGTATATCAGACGAAGATGCCTATCAAAAAATGATGTCTTTTTTTAAAGAACTACAAGATAAAGGTTGGACGTATGCGCATTCAAATAGCGCTCCTAGGTTGACTGCCAAAGACAGTTTTACATTTGCAACGACAGATGAAGGTTCAGAACTATATCTTGATTACAGTTACCCACTTACTTTTAAAGAATGGATGCAACTTAATGATCTACAGCTATGGCGATTAAGATATGGCACAGAAATCTATATGGACATTAGGATAAATAGACAAACAGATCCATCTACTGGTAATCGTCATTATCTTATTAGTTTAGATGTCTATGACGAATTAGAGAAAATTCAAACCAATTTAGACTCTGAGGATAGAATCAGATGGCAGGATACCTACCCAGAAATTCATCCAGAAATAGCCTCTTGGAGATTAGAAAATGAGACTTCTGCCATCAATATGGGATTAAAAATTCAACAAGATCAACCCGACTCCACCCTCCCTCTGATATTAGAGAAAACAGGTATCGACACCAGTAAATTTATCTCTATTGACCCTTATAAAATTACTTATGAAGAGTTCATTGAGCGTCAAGAGGCAGGTGAAGATATGACGCCTTACTATGAAGACAAAACCAAGCCTAATAAACCCGAAATTACCAGTCAAGCCAAAGGACGTTGTCTAGCTGGTCAGCCTTGTCCTAAATCAGGCTACTGGTTCACACCTGCCAAGAAAGATAGTAGAGCCTATTTTAAGCAGGGCGATATCATGCCCGATTACCCTCACAATAATTGGGGTGAGGTTATTTGGCAGTTTGACAGTTTGACAGTTTGACAGTCAGAAAGGTTAGTTTGTTATTATTTTACTTAAGCCACCTTCGGGTGGTTTTTTATATTTATGACTCTCAACTCAAGCTCGAGCTCCAATAACAAACAGGACAACTACCAGTATCATCCTGCTACTTTGATGCAACTAGGGCTTGATAGAGAATTAAACGACCACAGGGCAATTAATAAGGCATTAGAAAACAGTAATAATAAATAGCAAGCCAACACCTACCAACAAATATCATTGACACTGATTAATATGTACAAGTAAACATCTAAAGGATAGAAAAATGAGTCACTTTATTATAGACGAAGGATTTGATTACTTTTTAGAAAAATTTGAACAACCCGGCTGGCAAAAACCTGTTGATCAAGCTACCTTAAGTTACTATCAGGATAAATTACCTAATAGACTTCTATTCTATTGGGGGCGTTTAGGGTTTTGTCGCTTTAAAAAAGGCTTATTTTGGATAGTCAATCCAGCTGACTACGAAGAAGATCTGACTACATGGCTCGGCGATGAGGTTATGAGGCAAGATAACTATTATGTGATCGCTCGAAGTGGCTTTGGCGAATTATACGTTTGGGGTGAAAAATCAGGATTCACATTTGAAATCACTCCTACTCTAGGTTGGATATACCAAAAGAAAGGTAATGCAAAAGAAATAGCGTATGGAAAATCTAATCAAGAATTAGCTATGTTTTTTGGGTTTAAACAGATTGAATATACAGATATGGAAGACAATAACGGTAAACCACTATTTGACCGTTGCGTGAAAAAGTTTGGAGCACTTGAATACGATGAAATGTTTGGCTTTGTCCCTGCCCTTGCGATTAGTGACAATGCTTCTATCAAAAATATAGATAAGATGAATATCTTTGTACATCTCAATCTTTTACCCGACTTGATTGAAATCCAATACATAGACTTTAAGAAGTTGGGACAAATGGCATTTGGCATTGAAGATACTTCAACTTTGCCTGATTTAGATAATTTGAAATGATTCATAGTGACATAAGCCACCTTCGGGTGGTTTAAACACAGTTATATTATCCTAGCAAGTCTTACTCATATTAATGGCGTACCTAAGAGACTCAACCTTTTAAGGCTTATGGTCGACAAAGGTGGCGACGCGAATATTGATACAGACAATGGCGGAATTTTAGAGAAGATTAAAAAATATAAAGTAGAAGAAGCAGTACCTTAAGAAATATAAGACACTGCTTTTTATCTAAAATACCTCCATTCTTAAGCACTCAATTTAACTATTGTGCTTAGCTATCCAGTTTTGCATTTGCTCAATTTCAGGCTGCTGCGCGTCAATTATTTGTTGTGCCAATTGACGCATTTCTTCATTTTTGCCATACTTTAGCTGTATTTTTGCCATATCTACTGCGCCAATATGATGCGGCAACATACCACGAGCAAATGCCATATCTGGGTTAGGGTCAGCGATACCTGCCATCATTTCACTATGCATCGTATCCATACCTTTAGCATAAGCTGTCTGCATGGCTTCAGTATCAGACGTTGGCTCAGCAGCATTAGGATGGTTGGCAAGCCAGTTCTGCATTTGCTCAATTTCAGCTTTCTGAGCGTCAATAATCTCTTGTGCCAACTGACGCATTTCTGCATCCTTACCATACTTTAGCTGAATCTCTGCCATATCAACAGCACCCATATGATGACCGAGCATTCCTTGAGCAAAGGCAGCATCGGGATCGTTGTATGCCATGCCTGCCATCATCTCATCATGCATCTTAGTCATAGAGTCATTATACTCTCCATGCATGCCCGTCATCGCATCACCTGACATATCATGACCTGCATGCACATCCATCGCGCTAGTGTCTGCTTTAGCATTATTAACGGGAGCCGCCTCGTCTTTGACACTAGCCTCTGTTACCTCATTCGTCGGCTGACAAGCGCTAAGCATCATCATGGCACTGACACTAACTGCAAGCATGGCAAGACGTGAGTTTCTTATCATTTTCATGGTAGATCCTTAATTACGATCGTTTGGTAGTTATGGTTCATATAAAAACTGGCAAATCAGCTAAGATCCACCAGTTGGAAAAATCATTTAATTTATGTACTAAGAGCAGTGTGTTTTAAGGCTATTTATTCTAATGCTTCGATCAGTGCCTGCATCTCTTTAATTTCACGCTTTTGTGCTTCGATGATGTCGTCAGCAAGTTGCTGTACTCTAGGGTCTTCTATATCGGCTCTTGAGCTGGTTAAGATCGCAATTGAATGATGCGGTATCATAGCCTGCATCCAATCCACTTGATCGACGGTTGCTTGAGATCTGACGCCCCAGATACCCACGGCAAACATCAGCACACTAAGACCATAAATCATTAAGTTGACCTTAGTTTTCTTGTACATATTGCTCATAAAGGCGAGCATAATCATTGTCATGCCTGCGCCCATATATAGCGCCATATAGGCTCTGGTCTCACTAAAATAAATATGATCCCACTCATAAGTATTGAAGTACATCATGATATACATCACCACGGTAGACGTCAGAATCATGAGGGTAAACTTTACATAAGGGTTCATCTGTTTTTGCTCTGCATGATTCATCAGTCAGTCTCCATCAATGCTGCAATCAGTACTACAATAAGTAGCTGAAATTTAAAAAACTATCTAAAGTATTAACTTATAGCTGCTGCTCTGCGGACTCAATCTCAGCGTATACTTGGTTTGTGCCATCTTTATTGATTTGCATAATTTGGTATGGCATAAACTTATCTTGATATTCCATACCAGGGCTACCGACGGGCATACCCGGTACCGCCAAACCAATCGCTTGCTTTGGTGGATTTTGCAAAAACTCAGCCACATACTTGGCAGGAACATGACCTTCGATGACATAACCATCACTGGTAACGGCGGTATGGCAAGAACGCAGCTCAGCAGGCACACCGTAACGCTCTTTAAATAATGACAAGTCTGCAACATCATGGGCAGTTGTCGTTAACCCATTATCTTCTGCGTGCCCTATCCATTCTTTACAACAGCCACAATTGGCATCTTTATAGACAGTGGCTGACACGTTCTTGAGCAGGTCTGGGTTGTTGGCTGGTGTCTCTGTCACTGTTTGCCTACTCTGTATAGCGTTTGCCTCACCACTGCTGGCGTTAGCGGCATTGGCAGTAGAGGGGCTGGCATTAGAAGCATTGCTGTCAGATTGCCCACATGCTGATAATATGGCAGCAGTTAATAAGACCGCTGACCCTCGAACAAACTTAACGGTAAAAGGCATCATAGAGGCTTCTCATGGTGTTGAATATTAAAATTAGGATGTATTGAAGCCAAACTAGCATAACCACTCTGACAGTCAGATGACGCCAAGATGACAATTTTGTCATCTTCTAGACTGAGCATAGGTTTATTACCAGTATTCCTCTATGATTGATAACAATAGAGACATTTTATATTGATCTCATCCTAAATAATTGGCGCGAGTATGCTATGAAAGTATTGTTAGTCGAAGATGAGTTATCACTTGGCGACTACATTAAAAAAGGTTTAAGCGAGGCAGGTTTTATCGTTGAGCATAAAACCACAGGTTTAGATGGGTATCATGCTCTGATGACTGAGGACTTCACTGTCGTGGTGATGGATGTGATGCTGCCTGATGTCAGTGGTTTTGAGCTGGTCAGTAATTATCGCGCTGCTGGTAACACCACCCCTGTATTATTTTTGACCGCAAAAGATGACCTTAGCGACCGCATAAAAGGCTTTGAGATTGGCGGTGACGATTATCTCACTAAACCTTTTGCGTTCGCTGAGCTGTTGGTCAGAATCAAAAGCTTACTACGCCGTGCCAATCAAGCAGATTACGCCAGCACAGTGCTTCAAATCGCTGATTTAAAACTGGATATCGCTAAACGTAGCGTGCATCGAGATAAGGGTTCTATCAAATTGACGGCCAAAGAATTTGCGCTATTGCAGTTTTTACTTGAGCATCAAGGCGAAGTATTGCCCCGCTCTGTCATCGCTTCACAAGTATGGGATATGAATTTTGATAGCGATACCAATGTGATTGATGTGGCGATAAGACGCTTACGCAGTAAAATCGACGATGGCTTTGAAAATAAGCTCATTCATACCGTACGCGGTATGGGCTATAAACTAGAAGCGGACAATAGCGCCGTTACAGTCAATAATGAAACTAGAATTGATATGAGTAATGAGGCTAATAAGGTTTCTAAACTCAACCACATTGAAGTGAAATAGCATGGCATATAAATCTGAGCATCGACGCTTGTCATTACTGTGGCGCACTACCCTAGTATTAACGGTATGTGTGCTGATATCTCAAGCTTTTTTGTACATATGGATACAGCGTTCGGTTAATGATCATTTTGAACAAATGGACTCAGAGATCCTGACTCATGCTGCGTTTAATTTACGACAGTATATGACAGAGGTGACATCGGATGATCAGCGCTCTAACAACCTTGCCGACCCTGCTCATCTCGCCAATACAGCATCATCCGTGATAGATATCTTTCGACCAGATTATGAAGTCAAAACAATTATCACTGACCATAATGGACATGTCATTAATAGTCAGCCAAAGGATTTTATTGATAAACTCAATGACTCCCAATTGGTCGAAAAACTATGGCAGCAGCACCGCGATCAACCCTTTGACTTGCAGCTTAATCATCGTCATTATCGCGCGCTGGTCATTGAGCACTCTAATCGCTTGGCATTAATCGCGCTACCGATTGATGTGCATCATCAATACCTTGCCCAGTTTAATCGCCATCTTATTCTGATACTTATTGCGATCACTTTTATCTTAGTATCAGTGGCGGCTTTTAGCGTCTATTTAGGATTCGCCCCCTTAGCGACCATCAGTCAAAAAATGGCACGTATCAACGCCGAGCAGTTAGACGATAGAATCATCGTCTCTGAAATGCCAAGCGAGCTGCGACCATTGGCTGACGCTTATAATGCCATGATGGATAAACTCGAACATAACTTTGCCTCATTATCACAGTTTTCAGATGACATTGCTCACGAACTGCGCACACCACTGGCAACATTAAGTACTCAAACTCAAGTGATGCTCAGTAAACCTAGAGACCATCAAGAATATGTCGAGCAGCTACATCATCAACACGACACGCTCAAGCAACTATCCCTGCTAATTAACAATATGCTATTGCTGGCAAAAACTCAAAAAGGTCTTTACGATTCACAACGTCATCTTGTCGATACTGACTCACTGATAATTAAGCTCATCGATTATTTTGAGCTGATAGCCGAAGAGCGCGGTATCTCTTTTGAGAAAAAAGGGGCATTTGATGTGGTATTAGGGGATGAGAGCTTGTTACAAAGGCTGTTTGCCAACTTGATATCCAATGCGGTTTACTACGCCGCCAGCGACAGTATCATTACTATTACCGCCGTTTCTAAGACTGCTAGCCTCATAAAACATAACGCTCACGCCCTTAGAGAAACGGCTCAGCAGCCCTCGCTAAACATCACCATCACTAATCGCTTGCAGACGCCTCTAACTCAGGCGGAAGCAGATAGACTGTTTGAACGCTTTTATCGTCATGACAAATCCAATAATCAGCACTCGGGCACAGGACTAGGATTGGCCATCGTACAAGCAATCGTCAATGCCCATAACGGCAAAGTCAGTATTACCATTAAGGATGAGTATTACTTTCAAGTTAACGTACAGTTATTAAAAGAATCATAGGACGTGTTTAATCGAGAATAGTCACCGTTTGGTCACCGAGCAGGTGGTCAGCAAGGAGGTGATCAGCGATTTTCAAAAGATAGAATGTATGCAACCAAACTTATAGAGAATACTTTATCTAAGATAGACTAGTCCCTAAGAGTTGATAAGGGAAAAAAAGCCAACCTTTATAGATAAAGGCCGTAAGAAGAATTTTAGACACAAAAAAACCCCAAACAAAATTATGTTTGAGGCGAAACTTGCTTAAACTCGAGAGTTTAAATTTGTTTTAGCTTTTTACTAAATATGGCGCAGCGGACGGGACTCGAACCCGCGACCCCCGGCGTGACAGGCCGGTATTCTAACCAACTGAACTACCGCTGCTTAGGTCGTCTTAGCATCTTCTCTTATTACAGAGACACTCGCTAAAAAGAGTGGTGGGTGATGACGGATTCGAACCGCCGACATTCTGCGTGTAAGGCAGACGCTCTACCAACTGAGCTAATCACCCTGAGAAGCGTTAAAAAATTGCACTGCAATTTTAGCTTCGTAAGTTAAAATTCCTTAAAAGGAATTTTATAGAAAGTTTAATCTTTAAAGTTGTCACGCTTTAAGTCAGTAAAAATTCTAACAACATTGAACCTAATTAAGTCCCCTTGCTGTGGGTGTGTATTATATAGATTTACACATGGCTGTCAAACAGTATTTTCATTTTTTTAACCTATTTTATAGGTTTTTATTTATTAATCTGACAAGCCTATGTTTTCATTGGATTTATATTTTTATAAAAAACCAATAAATTTTCAAGCATGACCCTATTTACTGGCTAATGCTTGTTCGATATCCATTTTTATGGCTTCTGGTTTGGTGGTTGGCGCATAGCGGTCAATGACCTGTCCATCTTTACCAATTAAAAACTTAGTAAAATTCCATTTGATACCGTCTGTTAATACGCCACCCTTTTGCTCTTTGAGCCAATCAAAAATAGGATGAGCGTCTTTGCCATTGACATCAACCTTCGCCATCATTGGGAAACTGACACCATAGTTCTTTTGACAAAATGCGCCAATCTCCTCATTACTGCCTGGATCTTGCCCGCCAAATTGATTACAAGGGAAACCAATAACGACCAATCCTTGATCTTTATATTGCTGATATATTGCTTCTAAACCTTCAAATTGCGGCGTAAACCCACATTTGCTGGCGGTATTGACGATTAATAACATCTTACCTTGATAATCAGCAAAGGCTTGTACAGTTCCGTCCATGTGCTCAGCAGTAAAATCATAAATAGTACTCATCATTTGTCCTTAAATTGATTAATTTATTATTTTGGTTTTTTTAAGCCGTGCTCATGTCTCAATAACATTCATAGTTCTAATAACTGGCAAAGAAGCATATCGCACTTCTTTGCCATGATTCTAAAACAATTTAAGCGACTTGTTCTACCGATTACTTGTCAGATTTATCTAGATCAATAGACACAGAATTGATGCAATAGCGCATCCCCGTCGTCTCGCTTGGGCCGTCAGGGAAGACATGACCTAAATGTGCGCCGCAGTTACTACAGGTCACTTCTGTCCGCGTCATGCCCAGCGAATTATCCACATGCTCCTCGATAGCGCTGTTATCAACTCCTTGGTCAAAACTTGGCCAACCACAGCTGGCATCAAATTTATTGCTTGAGTCAAATAAGCTCGCACCGCAGCCTTTGCAGCGATAAATACCGTCATCAGTCGCATCGTTATAGACGCCCGTAAATGGGCGTTCTGTACCCTTTTCACGCATCACGTGATATTCATCAGCACTCAAACGCTCTTTCCAATCAGCTTCTGTTAATTGGCTGATCTCTTCTTGGCTAAGTTGATTGTCTTGCATAATGTATCCTTAATTTGGGTATGTATTATCTCATCCATTAGCATTAGCTTTTATCTGCTATTAACTAACACTTTATCGCCATATTTTTATAAAAACGATGGGCTTTATCTATTGTTTATCCACTCAATATTCAAGGTATACATTACAAGAAAACTATCATAAACAAGCGATAGTGTAAGGTATTGAAAAAGCTATGATAAATAAAATACAGCAAATTTTCTTAACGTATCAATGAATATAGATGTAGCCACGACAATGATTCTCTGAAAGAAGTTTGATATATAGGGCGTGTCCTCAATTCAATCGATTATCTTCTAAATGAGCTAAAAATGGCTAAATTTTGCCAAACATCGTCAAATAGCTTAGCAATATCTCGATATTATTTGCACTACTTTCCTTGTTTAACGACAATTTATCTCATTTTTATTACCATTTTTAAAATAAGGACACGCCCTAGTAGAGTAGCAATGAGGTAACTATAATACTATCAATGCAAGTTATTCTTGCATTGATAAATACATCTTCCTTAAAAACAGCTTGCATTGATACTGATAATGCAATAATATCTTGCATTAAGGCTTAATTAAAACAAATGCCTGCTTTCCTTCTCTCTATTACCAATTAATGAATAATAAAGGCTTGAATGATTATGGCTGATGACAAAAATAAAAGCACACAAGCCGAAAGACTGGTACAGCTACGTCGTGATAAAGGGCTGACTGCTGAGCAATTAGCGCAAGCCATGACCGCAGCAGGCGCAAAAGTCAGTCGCGGTGCTATCTCGAATTGGGAGCGTGGCACCAATGGCATTGTGTCATCTAAACTACCAACGCTAGCACACATTTTAGGCTGCAGCGAAGGCTATCTGTTACGCGGTGAACTAAAAAACGACAGTGATAATAATAAAGAAGTGAGTGAAAGCACTCATTCTCATAATAAGAATAGTCAAAATACGTCATCCGCTCAAACTGACAAGATGCGTGACTCCCAAACCAATCAAACAGCTACAACTCCTACTATAGATACAAACTCACAAAATAACCCTATGAGTGGTCACACTATGAACACAATAA
Source organism: Psychrobacter sp. UBA6739 (assembly GCF_002453835.1). Classification (NCBI taxonomy): domain Bacteria; kingdom Pseudomonadati; phylum Pseudomonadota; class Gammaproteobacteria; order Moraxellales; family Moraxellaceae; genus Psychrobacter; species Psychrobacter sp. UBA6739. The sequence goes on along the minus strand of NZ_DKHR01000053.1, from coordinate 36,130 downwards.
AAAAATCGGATAAATTACAAAATGTTTGCTACGACATTCGCGGCCCGCTACTACAAACAGCCAATAAGATGGAAGCAGAAGGCAAACGTATATTAAAGCTGAACGTCGGTAACCCAGCCCCCTTTGGTTTAGAAGCCCCGCATGAGATTTTGCGCGATGTGGCAATGAATTTACCAGACGCGACCGGCTATTCCGACTCGCAAGGGATTTTTTCAGCGCGTAAAGCCGTCCTACAGTACTACCAATCAAAAGGGTTGCTATCGGCAGTTGATGTCCGTGATGTCTATTTGGGCAACGGAGTTTCTGAGCTGATTGTAATGACCATGCAGGCTTTGATGAATGATGGTGACGAAGTGCTTATCCCAATGCCGGACTACCCGCTTTGGACGGCAGCGGCGAACCTAGCTGGCGGCACAGCGGTACATTATCGCTGTAATGAAGACGACAATTGGCATCCTGATATCGAGGACATTAAATCTAAAATCACCTCTAAAACCAAAGGTATCGTGGTGATTAACCCTAATAATCCAACGGGTTCACTTTATAGTGATGAATTACTCAAACAAATTATTGAGGTCGCTAAAGCGCATGATTTAATCATCATGGCCGATGAAATTTATGATCGTATTCTTTATGATGATATGGTACACACCCCAATGAGCACCTTGACTGATGATGTGCTGGTGCTCTCATACAATGGATTATCTAAATCTCATCGTATCGCGGGATTCCGCGCAGGTTGGATGATGGTGTCTGGCAAAAAACACCATGCCACTGACTTTATCGAAGGTTTGGACATGTTAGCGTCTATGCGCTTGTGTTCCAACGTCCAAGGTCAGTATGCCATCCAAACGGCAATGGGTGGCTATCAAAGCATGAAAGAGCTCACGTCAGAGCGTGGGCGCTTATATAAGCAGCGTGAAATGGCTGTGTCACGGCTTAATGCGATCAAAGGTATCTCTTGTACCATGCCACAAGGCGCGTTTTATTGCTTTCCAAAGATGGATCCTGATATTTACCCTATCGAAGATGATATGGCATTTATGATGGATTTGCTTGTTGAAGAAAATGTATTAATGGTGCAAGGAACAGGCTTTAACTGGGATAAGCCCGATCATTTCCGCTTGGTGTTTTTGCCAAACTTACATGATTTAGAAGATGCCATGGACCGCTTAGATCGCTTCTTTGCCAAAAAACGCAAACAATTTGGTACCGAATAGACCTTAATTTGACATAAAAAAACGCTTATCGGCATGATACTGATAAGCGTTTTTTATTTGAAACTTGCTTATAAATAACGTTAAATAAGATTTAAGCAAAAACCTTAATAAGCGTACGTGTTAAAAAATATTGACCAAAATGATATAACTGATTGCAGACATTGCCGCTGCTGCAGGAAGAGTAATGATCCATGCCAAACCGATAGGTTTCATCAACGCCCAATTGGTGTCTCTATTGACAATACCGATACCAAGTACCGCGCCAACTAGCGTATGCGTACTTGAGACGGGCAGCCCCATGGTTGATGCGCCCATAACCACTGCAGCCGCAGCCAATTCAGCTGAAAAACCAGAAGCGGGATGCATTTTTGCCAAATTTGTACCAACCGTTTGAATGACTTCTTTACCAATGAACCAAAGACCAACGATAAGCGCAACACCAAAGGTCAGCATGACAGCAGGTGGTACAGCGGCTTCAGTCGCAATGCTATTGGTACGGATAACATCCATAATCGCGGCAAAAGGACCGACTGCATTGGCAATATCGTTTGAGCCATGGCTAAAGGCAAAAGCAGAGGCGGTAAAGACTTGCATCCAGCTAAACATAATAAACGTCGCTTTGGTCAAATCTTCTTTATGTTTACCGCGGATACTCTTGGTATAGATAAAGGTCGCAAGCCACACTAGCGCCGCGATCATACCCATGATTAAAAAGCCTTGCAGCGTCGTCATGCCATTATTGACATTCTTTAGACCTTTAAAGATGACCAAAGAGGCCATGACCGCGCCGCCTGCAGCCGCAATGATAGGAACCCATTGCTTCAACGCTTTTAGCGTATCAAGGTTGCTGCGTTCATTTTCAATCTCATAAAGCTGTTTATAATAATCAGTCTCTAAATCTTCAACATCGCAATCATCATCTTTGTAGATTTCTTGATCACGCAACATCGCTGACGTATAGGCAAGTTGTTCTGATTCTGTTAAACCGTCCAAAAATTCTTTGTGGTTTTGTTTTAAGGTTTTTTTGTCGCCTTTCAAAGTCGCAATGTGCGCCTCTGTTCTATCATTATATTCGATGATATTTTTCTTAATCTGTCCATATAATACATAGGACAAAACGCCGCCCAATAGCGGTGATAATACCCAAGAAATCGCGATGGTGCCAATCGTACTCCAATTCACCGTTGACAATGCCATTTCAGTACCACCTAACGTGATACCTAATACAATAGAGCTACCAACAACGCCGCCAATAATGGCGTGCGTGGTCGAAACGGGCAGACCTTTTTTGGTGGCAAATAACAGCCAAAATGCGGCAGCGATGAGCGCTGACAGCATGACATAAATGAATTGGTTGGGCGTTACTGAAAGACCATCTAAATCGACAATGCCGCTTCGAATGGTATCGGTGACTTCACCACCTGCCAGTACGGCTCCGGACACTTCAAATATCGCTGCGATACCCAACGCTTGTGGAATGGTCAATGTCCCTGCACCTACTGAGGTACCAAAGGAGTTGGCGACATCGTTACCACCAATATTGAATGCCATAAAGACACCAAAAGCAGTAGCCACAATAAATAGCGTCGTCTGTTGACGCATCGTGTAATCTAGACCCCACCACAAAAAGTAGGCGGTCATCGCAATCAGTAAAATGGCAAAAAATAGATTTATTCTCATAGAACCGACTGATTTGACTGGCTCTGTAGAACTGTTGCTAATACCCATACGTTGATACGTCCTGCGTAAGCTGATTGAAATTATAGGCGGTTGATGACATTGCGCGGCTATTAATAATGCTCGTGATAGCTTCTGACATTAATATAACGTATATGAAACGCGCAATATGCTTGCTAAAAAACGGTTTTTCTTACTGCTATCTTGGTGCTTTACCCTAGCGCTTACCTTATATTTACTCGTATTTTATTGTACGTAAAGATAGTAAATAAGGTAAAACACATCACTCAATATGTCACAAAGCCGCAAGGAATATTGCCAAATCGTCTGATTACAGCAGCTTGCGGCTTAGAGATGTCGTAGTAATAATTTTGATGCTAATAACTGCTATTGTAAGAACCTTTACCAAACTTATTAACCAGAGTGATTAAAATGTCTGTGTCAAAGGATAAAACACGCTACTCACTCAGTGAGTTTAGTGCACAGCAGGAGCTATTACGCGCCTATTATATTAAATATAAGCGCATAATGCATGATGATATTGCAAGATTTGTAACTGCCAGCATATGTGTTAGAAAACATCCTGCTGTAACGCCGCATTATACTCTCTTTCCCTGAATTTATTTAACGTTAAATATATAATAATGACCAATCGCATATCAGCTGCCACACACCGCTGATAGTTGCTTAATCGCATGATCTAAAACATCCAAACGTGCTTGACGCTTCTCATTGGTCGCGATGACGCACCACGGTGCGTACTCTGTATCGGTACGTGCCAGCATATCCGCCGCAGACTGCACATAATCCGACCATTTATCACGGTTACGCCAGTCATCGTCCGTCAGCTTAAACTGCTTGTGCGGTGTCTCCTGACGTGCCTCAAAACGTTTAAGCTGTTCTTTTTTATCGATAGCCAACCAGTATTTGATAACGATTGTCCCCGCCGCGGCTAAATCCGCCTCAAAACGATTGATTTCATCGTAAGCACGCTGCCATTCCTCATCCGTGGCAAAACCCTCAATGCGCTCAACCAAAACGCGCCCATACCAAGTCCGATCAAAAATGGCAATACGGCTGATACGGTCGGTTTGCTCGTTCGGAAGTTTGGTCCAAAAACGCCATAGATAAGGATGTTGCAGCTCATATAGCATTGGCGCACTGATATTATAAATTTGATACTCGCGTGGGTCGAGCGGCGCCACCAATCTTTTGATCGCGCCACCTTTGCCAGAAGCGTCCATTCCTTCAAAGGCAAAAACGATATGACGCCCTTTGCGCGCACGCAGCAACTGGGCAAGGCGAACTTGTTTTTCTACCAACGCATCACGGTAGTCCGACTTATCAATCTCTGCATCATCGATATCTTTTAAAAATTTAGGAATTTTTACAGGTTCAAACTTTGCTGATTTGAGTGCTTGCTGAGCTTGCTTCTTAGCCTTTGATTTATCAGAGATTTTTACTGTATTTTTTTTACTATTCATTAGCGCGGTTTGCATCGCTTGTAGCACTTCATGGCAAAAGTGGTCAGCCGCATCTGACTTGTCATCACCATCAATGATGATCCAATCATCTTGCTGGCGTAGCAGAACGGTAGCCACTTGATTAAAGGTTTCGATAACTTTTTTACTATTCCAGTCAATTTGGTATAAAAACTGCGGATCGGCTTCATCGTCATTCAGTCGCGCTTGCAACGTTTCGATATCGACATGGAACCAGCATTTAAGCAGTCGGGTTTGATTGGCAGCTAAATCTTGTTCGAATGCTTGTAGCTTAATAAGCTGCTGCTGTAAATAGGCTTGCCATTGCGCAATCGGTAACGCTTTGTCGTTGTCTGACGTTGCCATACGCATGACGCTATAAAGCAGGTCAGCATACCAGTTGCCAAAATAAACCATTACATCGCCATGACGAGGTAACGCCTTGGTATGTGCCTGCCAAATCGGCTGATACGCTAAGGGACAATCACCAACGGTTGCCTCAACTTTAAGTAGTCGAGGATCTACCCATTGGCGCAATTGCTTGACAGCAGTGCCCTTGCCTGCCTGCTCCATACCATTGACCAATACCAATAGCCCTGTTGGTTTATTGAGGATTGGCGGCGTCTGCTGCCGCGTTGCTCGTAGAGCATATTGGGCCGTGACCAGTGCCAATCTCAGTGCATCGTTGTCCATAGAAAACTGGCTCAGGGGATTGGGGGTTAGGCGCTCATCAACAATTTGCTCACTAAACTGTGCACTTAGCGCTTGTGGTGCGGTGGATTCAGTCGTCTTATTATTTTTGCTCATAACTGTCATCATCCTATGATTGAAAGCGTGTTAGCGTCATCATAGCATTGCAGCAATTCGGTAAATAACGCTGCTATGTAACAGTTTGACATTTGTATTCTGCTTTATTTTCTTTTAAGGTGAACACAATCTCAGACACATGCTGTAATTACGCTCTATAAATACAAAAACCAAAAGTATAAAACATGGTTTATCCTGAGCTTTTTATTCGCAACCTTTTAACCCTCTTTACTTTTATGCAGGTTTACTGACCATGGCCTCTTTAGCCGACTTACAACAACATTTGAACCGTTTTTGGGCACTGCCTTATCATGAAAATTTGGCACTAAACGATAAACTTAGTGAAGTGCAAGCTTGGCAACGAGATCGTATTCAAAACACTCATAAAACCTTGTTTGAGCAACCTCAAAATCAGCTGATGGCAGATTATTTTTTGACACAATTGTATGGCGGCGATGAGTTTAAATTATTGGCCAAACAGTTAGAACGCATTGTGCCTAAAGCACAAAAAGTTGAACGTTTTGCGCCAGCAGCGGCTTTAGAGACTGGCAGCATGGCGATACAAGCAGCTATCTTAGCGATAGAGCTAGATTTACATTTAGCTGAATGGCTATTGTCTCAAGATTTAGCCGTTAACGAAGACAGCATGCTGAACGCCTATCGCGTAGTCAATGAAGCCGACACCAGACGTATCCAAATCGGTCATTTAAAAGAGGTGTGCTATCGTACCGATAAATATATAAACTCTTTTATGTTGCAAAAAGCCTTTGCCTTGGCTAAAGGCACCGCCTACCGTTACAACTATCAGCCTTTGTATGAATTTATCGATTCAGGCTTTAAAGCGATGAAACCACTAAAAAGTGTCAGCGGCTTTATTGAACCGTTTTGTGAGCGTGAACTTGAGATTATTGACCGTGTTCATGAGACGGATAATGGCGGTAAGCCAATGACGTTTGGTGTATGATAGACGCATCATTTGCTTGGTTAGCTGCTATTTTATACCTTGCAAACCAATAATCATAAAAGTGAATAACAGGATAATGCTATGACCGATAATACCAATAACAACACCGCTCACTCTGACCAAAAGCCAGCGCTCAACACCACGACTAATGGTCACCTGCAAGATAAATTGGTCAGAGATAGCATCACCCACAATCAAAATATTACGTCACAAGTACAAGCACGTCGAAGCTATGAAACTAATACCACGCTTAATACAGGTATTGATGCTGGCGTCGAAAACAGCAAGAGAAATGACTTTACACAAGTCCAAGACCTACCAACGGGAACGCCACAAGGCCAACAAACCACTATGCCAAATAATACTACCAGTAACAATATCAGCAACAACGCTAATAGCAACCATGTAGACAATGTATCTGCACAAACACAAACCGCCAAACAAACGCTTTTTAATCAACGTGATGACATCAATAACCCACATACGCCTGATACTGACGGTAATGAAGAAACGCATTTTGGCTATAAGACTGTCAATAAAGCTGAAAAGCAAGCGCGCGTTGCCGATGTTTTTACCTCAGTTGCCAAAAAATACGACATCATGAACGACTTAATGTCATTTGGTATTCATCGACTATGGAAGCGTTATGCCATTAGCTTATCAGGCGTGCGTGCGGGTCAGCATGTGCTTGATATCGCTGGTGGTACAGGTGATTTAGCCAAAGTTTTTAGCCGTGAAGTCGGTAGAAATGGCCATGTAGTGTTATCAGATATCAATGCCGCCATGCTAGAAGTCGGTCGTGAACGCTTAATCAATGCTGGCTGCAACAACGTCGATTTTGTATTGGCCAATGCAGAAACACTCGCGCCATTCGATGACAATAGCTTTGATTTGGTCACTATCAGCTTTGGCCTACGTAATGTCACGGACAAAGACGCAGCGCTCAAATCGATGTATCGCGTGCTGAAGCCAGGTGGTCGTTTATTAATTTTGGAGTTCTCAAAACCTGTATTTGAGCCATTGTCTAAAGCCTATGATTTATACTCATTTACCGCCTTACCTATTATGGGAAAGCTGATTGCCAATGATTCTGAGAGTTATCAATACTTGGCCGAATCGATTCGTATGCATCCTGATCAACAGACGTTGAAACAAATGATGCAGCAAGCGGGCTTTGAAAATTGTGATTATCATAACTTAACGGCTGGTATTGTCGCTGTCCATCGCGGCTTTAAAGCGTAAGATTAAGTTTTGAATTACATTACATAGTAATAGACATGCCATCACGTAAAGTGGTGGCAACTGACCTTTACAAATGATGCGCTCTTTTAAGGCGCTCAACTGACTATGCGAGAGCCTTATGCTGACTGTTCTACTTTTGGCGGGTGCCGAAAAGCTGATTAACCTTGCTATTGCGAGTGATGAAATTACCAAATCAGGATTGGCACCGCTTGCTGGCAAAGTGTTGCGACTCAATATGGCCATGCCTGAGATTCGTTTGGATATTTTATTCACTCATGAGCGTTTGCGTTTTGAGCCGGTGACAACAGACAGCGTGTTTGAGCAAAGTGGCGCGATGAACGAGCACCAACAAGCCACTATGGAGCGCGCACGGATTGGTCATAGTCGCCCAGACTGTACCATTACTGTAGATAACCCAGCGCAACTGCTGAATCTGATGCGTGGCACTGAGGGCAACCTGCCTATCGCGGGTGATTACAAGGTACTCATGCAGCTCAAACAACTGGTCGCAGGTTTCGATCCAGATGTTGCAGGACAGCTTGAGCCATTTATTGGTAAGCCGATGGCCAATCAGTTGCATCTACTTATCTCACAGCTTAAAGGCAGCTGGCGCCATAGTGCCAAACGCGCTTTTGACGATGTCAGCGACTGGGCTAATGAGGTGGCAGGTAATAGTGCTCCTGATCCTATCGAGGCAGCAGAAGTAAACGATCTTAAGCAGCAACTGTTAAAGCTGCGGGCTGATGTCGAACGTGAAGAGGCCAAACTTGCTGCTATCAAAGATGAACAGACACGTTTTCTCAATAACTCGTTTCATCAATAACTGTTGTCGTCGATGATCGCTAAATTCTATTATCGACAGCACTGTTTATAGATAAGTGCAATTTATAGATAAGCACAGTTTATAAATAAGTGCAGTGCCCACCCTATTTTCGACTTTCTTTAGAGTACCCATACCTCATGCTATTATCTCATCGCGCCCGTTTACTTGAGCTTTGGCGTATCGCCGCAACTTATCGCATCGATACTCATCTTTCTATCGAAGACGCGCCACAGCTGCAACCTTTGGCGCGTTTGATTCGCCTGCATCCAGCGGCGTGGGGTAAAAAACACCAAACCAATGCGATTAAATATGCGCTTGAAGACATGGGCACGCTGTTTTTAAAGCTTGGCCAACTGCTGTCAACGCGTCGCGATTTAGTGCCGCCTGAGATTATCGAGCAATTGGTTCAGCTACAAGATAAAGTCAAACCTTTCAATTCTGATGTGGCCATTACCCAAATCCAAGACCCTAAACACGGTCTTGGTCAATCGATTGGCACCTTGTTCGCACGCTTTGATGTCAAACCTCTAGCGGCGGCTTCTATTGCCCAAGTACATACTGCTGCATTGCATGATGGTCGTGAAGTGGTGGTAAAAGTGGTGCGTCCTGATATCCGTACCACCATCATTGCTGATTTTGAGCTACTACGTGAGCTGGCCAATTGGGCATCAGCGCGTATTGAAGCGGCACGTGCCATCCATATCGTCGATATTGTCGAAGACTATCGCCAAGTGATGTTAAACGAGCTGGATTTGACCTTAGAGGCAGACAATACCACTCAGATGCGCAACAACTTCTTGGGTTCGGCATTGATGTATGTACCAGAAGTCTATGATTCTGCCAAAAATGTGATGGTCATGGAGCGTATCCAAGGCGTTCCTATCTCGCAAGTTGCAGTGTTTGATCAACTTGGTTATGACCGAGCAGCACTAGCAGAAAAAGGCTTAACGATATTTTTTACCCAAGTATTCCGCGATAACTTCTTCCATGCCGATATGCATCCAGGTAATGTGTTTGTAGAGACGCCGCCGGTTAAAACACTCACCGCAGATATGGCAGCGGTTGACTTAGGGCATGAACCACGCTATATCGGACTTGATTGCGCCATCATGGGTACGCTATCAAAAGACGATCAGCTCATTGTGGCACGCATGCTGTTGGCGGTGATGAATAACAACTTTACGGCGATGGTTGATATCGTCAGTAGAGCTGGCTGGATTCCACCAAATACAGACAAGCATGCCTTGATGCGCGATATGAAACGCACGGTTGGTCCAATGCTACAAAAGTCTATCAATGATATCGACTTTGCTGGTGTTTTAATGCAAATTTTAGATATCGCCCGTCGTCACCATATGAGTATCCCGCCGCAACTCATGCTACTACTAAAAACCTTGGTTCATGTCGAAGGGCTTGGTCGCGACTTGTATCCTGACCTTGATATCTGGTCACTTGCCAAGCCGATTTTAAGCAGCTGGATTAAAGAGCAGCTCGATCCGATGCGTAATTTGCAACACTTGCGTCAGCAGTTACCAGAGATTTTATTATCGACCACTGATATTCCAAAGCTACTGGATCAAGGCTTACAAAGCCTTGCTTCTCAAGGATCACGCCAAGACAGTCAACTGCGAGAAATACAACAAATTCGTGCGGATATGCTTAATGATCGACGCCGAGATTGGCTAGCACTGTCAGGTTTTGCCATTTTCATTGCCATTGCAACACAGGTTGTTGGCTGGCTCTCGCCTATCTTTTATATATTGGCTATTTTGGTTGTCGTTTGGCGTATTTTAGCCTAACGCTTTGTTACTTTTAATAAAAATAAGTATTGGTTAATAGCCATTACTATCTAATTTTTATTCAATAAGCTCTCACTCACTTTCATTGCTTTTTAGTGACATTTAAAGTGAGTGAGAGCTTAGTTTTTACATTGTCTCATTTCTCATTGGCTCGGTAAAAAAGACACTCTGTATAGGAGTCACCCATGTCTACCTCTAAAATATCAATTGCTAAAAAAGACCACAGCGAGGCTATTGCTGCCTTACAAACCCGTTTCGGTAAACAACTTACTACCAATATAACGGTACGTGAGCAGCATGGGCATACGATGACGTGGCTTGCCAATCAGCCACCCGATGCCGTCTTGACAGTACAAGATAAGCACGAGGTAGCAGCTGCGGTGGAGATTTGCAATCAGTATCAAATGCCAGTGATTGCATTTGGTATTGGCTCATCCTTAGAAGGTCAATTAAATGCGCCATATGGTGGATTATGCATCGATATGCACGCGATGGATGCAATATTGCAGGTACATAATGAAGATCTGACGGTGACCGTACAACCAGGCGTCACACGTGAGCAGCTCAATCACTATTTACGTGATACAGGACTGTTTTTTCCAATAGATCCGGGTGCCAATGCCAGTATCGGCGGTATGGTCGCCACTCGTGCCTCAGGCACCAATGCGGTACGCTATGGCACGATGAAAGACGTGGTACTGGCGCTTGAGATAGTCACCGCTAGTGGAGAGATTGTCCGCACTGGTACCCGTGCCAAAAAATCTGCCGCGGGCTATGATTTAACCCGACTGATGATAGGCTCAGAAGGGACACTTGGTGTTGTTACTGAGGTAACGCTCAAATTATTCGGAATTAGCGAATGTATCGGCAGTGGTATTTGTCATTTTCCAACGATTGAAGAGGCTTGTCAGGCGGTGATGCTGACCATTCAAATGTGTTTGCCGATTGCGCGGATTGAGCTGCTTGATGCCATGCAAATCAAAGCCTGTAATCAATATGCCAACCTTGACTTAACTGAGACCCCAACGCTATTTGTAGAGTTTCATGGCACCGATGCTAGCGTCGCTGAGCAAGCAGAAATGTTTAGCGATATCATTGAAGAGTTTGGTGGTACAGACTTTGCTTGGGATACCAATGAAGCCGAACGTAAACGGCTGTGGCAAGCACGGCATAACGCTTATCATGCCAGCTCCGCCCTACGACCTGAAGCCAGCGCCTTATCAACTGATGCCTGTGTACCCATTTCGCGCTTGGCTGAATGCGTTAGCGCAACGGCAAAAGATATCGAAGCATCGGGCATGATTGGGCCTATCGTCGGACACGTAGGCGATGGGAATTTTCATGTATTATTATTGGTCGATACTGATAATCCCGAAGAAGTTGCTATCGCTGACGGCATCATCAGCCGCTTAGCCAGCCGCGCGATAGAAATGGACGGTACTTGTACCGGTGAGCATGGTATTGGACAAGGCAAGCTAAAATATATGCAGCAAGAGCACGGAAATGCATTGGGACTAATGCAAGCAATTAAATCCGCCCTTGATCCCAAAAATATTCTGAATCCTGGGAAAATATGGCCTGAAACTTTACCCACTGTTTAATGGTGCTTATAAGAGATCAAAGCCTAAAAAATGCCCCTACGTTT